>JBFZER010000250.1:0-2607 GCA_041306765.1 Spirochaetota bacterium
CGTGTACCAGTCGTAGGGAAGTACGTCCCGATCGTACAGGGGCGGGTAGAATCCCTTCACGATGGCCTCGAAGGGATCGGACGGCGCAACACGGGACTTCGAGAGCTCGGTCATCGAAAATGGAAAAAGCCGCACGAAGGCGGCGCGCCCCGCCAGGGACTCGGACACTCCAGCCAGAAGGTGGAACTGTTGGGATCCCGTCACGACGTATCGACCCGGCTCGGGATCCGCGTCTACCGCCGTCTTGAGGTAGGAGAAAATCTCCGGGACGTACTGGGCCTCGTCCAGGATGAGCCCGTCCCTGTATCCTTCGAGCAGTCCCCGGGGATCTTCCCGGGCCAGGCGGGCGATATCCGGATCCTCCAGGGAAAGATACGGTTTCTCCGGGAACGCATTCCGGGCCAGGGTGGTCTTGCCCGACTGCCTCGGTCCGGTGATGCAGAGAACAGGGAATCCCCGTCGGAGGCGGTGAAGGGTCGGCTCGGCTTCCCTCGGTATCATGGACAAGATTCTATCCGGTTTTTACAATTTGTCAATTGGACTGAGAAAATGTAAACCAAAAACTCCACAAGGAGCCGTTTTCCAGGATCCCTGTGACGGATCGGAATTCAGCGTCTCAGAACCCCCCGTCCTCCGCAGCGTCCAGCCGGGCCCGGACCGGCTCCATCACCGCGGCTATGGTTCCCTCCCGGAAGGGGTTCCGCAGGCCCGCGGCCGCCAGCAGGTCCAGGAAGCTCCGGCTTCCCGCGGCGTCGCAGAGGGCCAGGTAGCGCTTCCAGGCCCCGGGGCGGTCGGCCTGCGCGAGGCCCCAGAACTCGTAGGCGCAGACCTGGGCCAGGGTGTAGTCGATGTAGTAGAAGGGGTCCTGGAAGATGTGGCCCTGCCGGAACCAGTAGCCCCCGGTCTCCAGGAACGCGTCCCCCTCGTAGTCCCGCCAGGGCAGGTAGAGCTTTTCCATCCCCCGCCAGGCGTCCCGGCGCCGGGCGGGGTCCGCCTCGGGATGCTCGTAGACCCAGTGCTGGAACTCGTCCACCAGGACTCCGTAGGGCAGGAAGAGGATTCCCGCGGCCAGGTGACGGAAGAGGTACTTGGGGGTGTCCGCTCCGAAGAAGCCCTCCATCCAGGGCCAGGCCAGGAACTCCATGGACATGGAGTGGATCTCGCAGGCTTCCAGGGTGGGCCAGTGGTACTCGGGGAAGGAAAAGCGCCCGCCCCGGGAGACCTGGAAGGCGTGGCCCACCTCGTGGGTCAGGGTATCGATGTCGTCGGAAGTCCCGTTGTTGTTGGCGAAGACGAAGGGGACGCCCTCCGCGGGAAGGTATTCGCAGTAGCCCCCCATGGCCTTGCCCTTCCGGGTCTCCAGGTCGAAGAGTCCCCGCTCCCGCAGGGTCCGGAAGAACGCCCCGGTCTCCCAGGACATCTGGTCGTACATCCGTCCCGCGGCTTCGAGGAGGGCCTGGGTATCGCCCTTGGGGGTCGGATTTCCCGAGGGGAACTCGAAGGCCTCGTCCCGGAAGCTCAAGGAGGAAAGTCCGAGCCTCCGGGCCTGGCGCTCCCGGAGGGAGGCCGCCAGGGGCACCACGACCTGGAGCACCTGCCGCCGGTAGGAGGCGACCTGGGCGGGGCCGTAGTCCGTGCGGCCCAGGCGGGCGTAGGCCAGGGGAACGAAGTTCGGGAAGCCCAGCCGGGTCGCGATCCGGTGCCGGACTGCCACGAGCTCGCCGTAGATGCGGTCGAACTCGGTCATCCGGTCGCGGTAGAAGCCCGAGACCGCGGATACGGCCCGGCCCCGTACACCCCGGTCCGGGGATTCCAGGAAGGGCCCCAGCTCCGCCAGGTTCCGCGGTGCCCCCTCGAAGGGTATGGAAGCGGAAGCCTTGAGCTTGTCGTACTCGCTGGAAAGGCGGTTTTCCGCCTCGAGGTCGTCCTCTATGCCGGGCTTGAACGCCGCGAGCTTGCACTCGGCGATCCGGAAGATCTGGGAGCCCCAGACCGCCTCCAGGTCCTTCCGGAAGGGGGCGGCCGCCAGGGCCGCGTACAGCTCGTGCTCCAGGGCCTCGATCCGGGGGCCGGCCTGGTCCCAGTAGTCGTTTTCCGCGTCGTAGAAGGGATCCGTGGTGTCGCAGGTGTGCCGGATCTGGACCAGGTTCTCCATGGTCAGAAGGCGCCCCCGGAGGGTCGAGAGGCGGTCCATGGTTTCCCGGGCGGCGTCGGCCGTCGGGGCTGCGGAAAAGTCCCGGAGCAGGGCCCGGAAGGACTCGGACTCTGCGTCCATGTCGGGCCGGATGTAGGGGATGTCCTGGAATGTGGTCACGTCGGCCTCCTCGGGTTCGAGGCGGACAGTGTAGCGCGGCCGGGTCCGGCGGGCAAGCTCGGGGCCGGGCGGGCAGGTGCGGGCGGCCGGGAAGCCGGGGCCCCGCCGCATCCGTCTTCTCTAGGCTCGCCGGGCCTTCCGGAAGTACCGCACGATCCCGGATCCGGCCGGGATGCTCAGTGTCGCCCCGGGTTCGAGGGCTACGGCCGGGTCGAAGTCCAGCTCGATCCGCGCGGGGGTTTCCCGGTGGTTCACGGCCACCAGGACCCAGTCCTCCGGGGTTTGGAGGAACC
>JBFZER010000251.1:0-6463 GCA_041306765.1 Spirochaetota bacterium
CCGATCTCAGGTCATGCTTTTCCAGGTACGCCTTGAAGAGCCGTATTCTCTCTCCGGAATCTTCAAGGATGAGGATTTTCATGTCTCTTCATATCATACAAAACCTCATCGTATAAGCCTCCGCATCAAGAACCCCGGCCTTTCAATTTCAACCTTACTTTAATCCGCTGAAGATCCAGCGGACATCCCGAATCCAACCTTCTCGGATATTGGCTCGGGATATTCCTCCTCGAGGATACCCCCGAGCCCGGCTGCGCCGGGATGCCGAGATCGAAATGAAGCGCTCCGTCGGAATCGATTCTGCGATATCGCGCAGACCGTGACACCCCGCCGGAAAAGCAGTATCATGAAAAAAGGTTTACAACGGAGGTGATCTCCATGAAACGAATATCGTTCGCAGCCTTCACCCTTTCTGTTTTCCTTGCCTCTCTGGCGGTCCTTGGCTCCTGCAGTCCCAAACCCCCCGCCTCCCCGGTCACGGTGGCCACCATGGTGGACTCCGAGGGAGCGGTCCTGGGCAAGGGCATGATCCTTCTCATGGAAGCCAAAGGCATCCCGGTGACCGACAAGGTCGGGTTCGGTACCCCGGACATCCTGCGCAAGGCCCTGGTGGCCGGGGAGGTGGACCTGGTCGTGGACTACACGGGTTCCGGCCAGTACTACCACGACGACCTGGACACGACGGTGTTCAACGACCCGGTCAAGGGCTACGAGTTGATCCGGGACGTGGACAAGAAGCGGCACGACCTGGTCTGGCTTTCCCCCGCCAAGGCCAACAACACCGAGTCCCTGGCGGTGCTCCGGAGCTTCGGCGCGGCCAACGGCCTAAAAACCATGAAAGACCTGGCCGCCTGGGTGAACGCGGGCAAGCCGGTCAAGCTGATCTGCGCCGTCGGGTTCGCGGAAAACCCCCTGGGTCTGCCCGGGTTCGAGAAGGCCTACGGCTTCAAGCTCCGCAAGGACCAGCTGATCCTCCTGGAGAGCGGCAACACGGCCCAGATGCTCAAGGCCCTGGTGGACGGGACGGACGGGGTGAACGTCTCCCTGGTTTACGGAACCGACGGCGCCCTGGACAAGATGAGCGTCCTTGTGCTGGAGGATCCGGCGAACGTGCCCCCGGTGTACCTGCCTGCGCCCATCGTCCGGGGTACGGTTCTTGAGAAGAATCCGGCCTTGAAGGACCTGTTCACTCCCTTCTTCGAGTCCCTGGACCTGGTCACCCTCCAGCGCCTGAACGCCCGGGTGGCCTTCGACGGGGAGGACCCCAAGGAAGTGGCGCGGTCGTACCTCAAGGACCGCGGACTGCTCAAGAACTGACGTCCCTCCGAAGCGTCGACCCGGAATGACCATCGACTGGATAGCCTTGGCGGGGGCCGCGGCAGGCATCATCTTTTCCGTCGCCCTCCCCTTCCTCACGCTTCGCCCGAACCGCATTCTTGAGGGCGCCCCTCTGGGTATCCTGGACGCCCTGGGACCCGGTGCGGCGGTCATCCTGGGAGCCCTGACGGCCGCGGCCGCGCTTTCCGTTCTCCGGGCGCGCCGCCCGGCCCTGGATACGGCGGGCTCCCTGGTCTCGGGCGCCGTCCTGGCCTGCCTGCTTCCCCTGGCGGGAGCGGCCGCGGACCGATTGGCCGGGACGAGTTCCGTGGCCCGGGTATCCGCAGGCCCCGGGCTCTGGCTTGTTGCATCTGGCCTGGGGATCGCCCTGTTTTCAATATCCCGACGACTGCCGCCCAAGTCTCCCGGTCGCCTGATCTCGACCCTGATTGTTCCCGCGGCCGCCCTCGCGGCCGCCTTCGCGGGCACCCTGGACGATCTTTCCCTGGTTCGGGAGTTGGTCTCCCGGCGTGACAGCTACCTTGCCGAACTGTCGCGTCACCTGGCCTTGGCCGCGGGATCCGCGGCCCTGGGGTCCGGGATCGGCGTGCCCCTGGGACTGGCGATGCATAGGCGCCCCCGCTGGAGAGGAGCGATCTCCGTGATCGTGAGCGCCGCCCAGGTCGTTCCCACCCTTTCCCTCCTGGGCCTCCTGATCGTGCCGATGGCGGCCCTGGGCGCGGCCGTTCCCTTCCTCGGCCGCCTGGGCGTCCGGGGCGTCGGATGGGCACCCGCCTTCCTCGTGCTCTTCCTGTACGCCCTCCTGCCCATCGCAGGCAACACCTTCTCTGCCCTGGGAGCCGTGGAGCCGGGAGCCCTGGACGCGGCCCGGGGCATGGGCATGAGCCGCCCCCAGGCTTTCCGGAGGGTGCAGGCCCCCCTTGCCCTCCCGGTGATCCTGGCGGGAATCCGGACGGCATTCACGGCCAACATGGGCAACGCCGTCCTGGCCGCCCTGGTGGGGGGCGGCGGCCTGGGTACCCTGGTCTTCCTGGGCCTTGCCCAGGCCGCGCCGGACCTTATCCTCCTGGGAGCCTTGTCCATCTCGGGCCTCGCCCTTGCGGCGGACCGCGCCCTGGCCCTGACCTTCCGGCTGGCCGTTTCCCGGGGAATACGACCGGAGGGAGCATGATCAAGTTCCGGGGAATCGTAAAATCCTACGGGTCCGCCCGGGCCGTGGACGGAGTGGACCTCGAGATCGGGGCGGGGGAACTCTGCGTCCTCATCGGCCCCTCGGGCTGCGGAAAGTCCACCCTGCTCCGCACGGTCAACCGCATGGTCGAACCCGACGAAGGGGAGGTCCGGGTGGACGGACGGCCGGTCCGGGAGCGCCCGGCCGAGGACCTTCGCCGGACCATGGGCTACGTGATCCAGAGCGTGGGGTTGTTCCCCCACATGACCGTGGGGGAAAACGTGGCGGTGGTTCCGCGGCTTTTAGGCATGGAGCGGTCCGCCATCGCGGAACGCACCGCAGCCATGCTCGATCTGGTGGGCCTATCTCCCGCGTGGTCGCGCCGCTGGCCCCGGGAACTCTCGGGCGGTGAGGCCCAGCGGGTCGGAGTGGCCCGGGCCCTGGCCGCCGATCCGCCCATCCTCCTCATGGACGAGCCCTTCGGGTCCGTGGATCCCCTCACCCGGGTGCGGCTCCAGCGGGAATTCCTGGCAATCCAGCGGCGCCTCCACAAGACGGTGCTCTTCGTGACCCACGACGTGGGGGAAGCCATCCGCATGGCAGACCGAATAGCCGTCATGCGGTCGGGGCGGATACTTCGGTACGCGACCCCGGAGGAATTCGTCGCCTCCGACGCGGAGGGCTTCGTGACCGAGTTTTTGGGCCTGGAATACGGGGTGGAAATCCTTTCACGCCGCTCCGTTCGGGAGGTCCTGGGATCGATTGGCGGCATTCCGGACGCCCGGGCGGGCCGGCCCGAGGAGCCCCCGGACACTTCGGCTCCCGCCGTCCGCGTGGACTCCAGCCTCAAGGAAGCCCTGGGCCTCATGGCCGCCCGGAGGGTGGAGTGCCTGGCGGTGACCGACGACCGGGGAAGCCGAATCGGAACCCTCCGGCTGGAGGATGTTTTGGGAACCTGGAGGGCCTGCCCGTGAACGGCGGTTCTCCGGGCCGGGCGGCGGAAACGGATCGACCCGGGGCCGGTCCGGGGCGATCCTGGCTCTTCCCGGCCCTGCTCCTTTCGGCCCTGGTCCTGGCGGTGCTCCGCTTCGACCTGGTCGAATCCCTCCTGGGGATCAAGCCCCGGGGTCTCCTGGTCTCCCGCATCCCCCTGTGGGAGCTGGCCCTCCAGCACCTGGGGTTGGTGGCGGCTTCCAGCGCGGCGGGGGTACCCATCGCCCTGGGCCTGGGAATCGCGGCGGTTCGGTTCTCCAATACCGGGCTCCGCTCCCTTCTTGTGGCCGCCGGGTCCGTCGCGGAGACCTTTCCGTCCGCCGCGGTACTGGCCCTGGCGGTTCCCCTGGCGGGTTTCGGCTTCGCCCCGACCTTCCTGGCCCTGAGCCTCTACGGGATGCTCCCGGTCCTGCACAACACCATCGCCGGCCTGGAAAGCGTCCCGGAGGCGGCGGTGGACGCCGCCCGGGGCATGGGAATGAAACCCTTCCAGATCCTGGGGCGGGTCCAGCTGCCCCTGGCCCTGCCGGTGATCGTCGCGGGGATACGCACCAGCGTGGTGATCAACACCGCCGCGGCCACCCTGGGGGCCGCAATGGGCGCCGGAGGCCTGGGACTTCCCATCATCAGCGGCATCCGGAGCTTCGACACCGCCCTCATCCTACGGGGCGCCGTACCCTCCGCCTTCCTGGCCCTATTCGCGGACGCCTCCCTCCGGAGGATGGAGGACAAGGCGCGGCGCTCGGCGGGCGGGAACCCGGCCGGATCAGGAGCCTGAATCCGTTACGTCGCGGCCTCAGTCCCGTATTCGAGTGAGCGCCCCCCCGCCCCCAGCACGGCCCGCCGGAGGAGCTTCGGGTAGATCCCGACGGCATAGGGTTCGTGGATGCGCTCGGTATGCTTGTGGGCATCCTTGCCCACGGGACCCAGGTTGAGGACGGGTATGTCCAGGCGGCCCAGGGCTTGCAGGGGAAGTTCGTACAGCGAACCGTACCCGGGCACGTTCGAGGTGTACGCCTTCAGGTCGGCCTCCCCGCAGGGGGACGCCAGGTAGCTCAGGTCGGAGATGCCCTCGTAGTAGGGCCGGATCGAGAGGTTCGATCCGAAGGATGCCGCGTACGATCGTAGGTCCCGTGCCAGGGCGAGCACGGCCCGGTCCCCCTCGGATCGGCCGCCGTTGCCCCGGTGGGGGTACCAGGGCATCAGGAAGCCGATCACCACCAGGGGACCTTTCTCGCCGGCCTGGGTTACACAGGAGTCCACCCGGGCCAGGGCCCGGTCCCGGGCATCCGCCCCGACCGGCAGGCCGGCCTCGGCGGCGAGGACCGCGGCTTCCCAACCCGGACCGGAGGCTTCCCGGGCCCGCCCCTCAAGCTCCGAATAGGTCAGGACCCGGGGTTCCAGGTCCAGGGCGGCGGGACGGGGCTTCCCCATCCGGGAGAAACGGCGGGCGTTTTTCCGGGTCCGGGAGATCGAGAGACCCAGGGCCTTCCGCGCCAGGCCGCGCATTTCCTCGATCAGCGCCCCCGGAAGCTTTTCCGCGGTGAAGTAGCTGTAATACGAGGCCGAGCGTTCGGGCACCGAGCAGGAATACTCCTGCCGGAAATCCCGGTGCTTCATGCAGGCCCAGGGGGTCAGGGCCTCCCCTCCCCCGCGGTCGGACAGGGCGGGATCTCCCTCGACCAGAAGATTGATCTGGGACGTGAGGAGGGCGGCAGACAGGCCCTCGTAATACTCTCCCAGGTGGGCCTCCCGGCCCAGGCAGTAGAAGAAGGGGTTGATCTTCCCCGCGGAGCCTGTGTAGACGGCGGCCAGGTCCGAAAGGCTGTCCCCGGTCCCGATGGAGGGCTCCGTGTTGATGCAGGCCGCGAAGCGCAGACCCTCGTCCTGGAGGCGCGCCAGATGGCGGACCGCCCCCAGCATGCCCCGGGAGGAATCCTCCTCGTCCGGGACGAAGAGGAGGGCAAGGTTGGTCCCGAGTCCGGCGGGATCCTCCGCGAAGTCCTCCAGCAAAGCGGTCGCGACGGCGACGCCGCACTTCATGTCCGCCACCCCCCGCCCGAAGAGCCATTGGCCGGATTGGAGGTCCCGCCGGGCGGAGGGGGACAGGGGCATCCGGCCGATCCGGGCCGTGTACTCCTCCGCGTCGAAGGCATGGGGTGCCAGGGGGCCGCAGACCTTGACCCCGACCACGTCGATGTGCCCCGTGAGGAGTACGGTATCCGCGATCCCCGGGCGGGGCCGGAAGAGGGCGAAGAGGATCTCCCGGCCCAGGGGATCTCCCTCGCAGGGCAGGATGCCCAGGTCGCCGGGCCGATCCCGGAAGTACGGCAGGGCTGCCAGCCGGTCCCGGAGGTACCGGACTACGGCCCGCTCCGTTTCCGGGTCCGGGGAGACGCTGGGGATGGAAACCAGGTCCAGGAGGAGGCGGCGGATGGACTCGGGGCTGTTGGACATGGGGTGAACCTCCGCCGGCGGCGGGGCCGCGGCGGGAAATAGCATGGTGCGGCCGCCCCTGCCTCGTCAAGGAACCGCTCCGGGAAACGGAACCGGAGGGGCCGGAAGACCGGGCGGACGAGGCAAGCCCCCGAGGAATCAACTATACTTCTATCCATGCGCGCCTTCGCCGGATTCACCAGGGATGCAAGGCGGCCGGCCCGGAACGCCCCGGCGGTCCGCCGTCCGCATCCGCGAGCTTCAGGATCCCGCAATGCTTCCCGGCGGGGAATTCTACGCCGACTCGTATATTTTACTTTACATATATTGAATACCTCATATATCATAGCGAAATCCGCACCTTACCGGGAACGGCCGGCACGGAGGGAATCGTATGCGAACTGTCAAGCAAAGGGTCCTTTCCTTCCTGGGGCTCTGGGGTGTCTGGCTCCTGCTGACCGCTCCCTGGAACACCGAGGAGGCCGCGGCGGGGGCGGTGGTCGCCATCCTGGTCGCTGCGCTTCC
>JBFZER010000252.1:0-4051 GCA_041306765.1 Spirochaetota bacterium
CGTGACCGCGAAGGGAGAGGCGCCCGAGGGCGGCGGCCGTATCAGCGGCCGGTCTGTCCCCCGGAACGGGCGCCCGCTGCCGCTGTCGGAGCAGTATCCGAGGGGGCGCCCGCTGCCGCGCTCGGGGCTTACCGAGTCTCCCCGTCCTTCGGGCGGCGGCTCAGGAGGCGGTGGACGGCGTCGGTCAGCTTGTCCTTGAACACCAGGCCCGCGAAGAAGAGGCAGGCGGCCAGGGTAAGGACGGCCAGGGCGGTCCCGTACTCGCCCTTGTAGGCGGAATTGCCGATATAGGCGCTGCCCAGGATGCCCGGAAGGCGCCCGATCCCGGAGATCAGGATGAACAGGGGCAGGGAGATCCGGCTCATCCCGACGACGTAGGAGAGGGCGTCCTTGGGGATGCTGGGGATCACGTACAATAGGAAGAAACCGGCGGCTTCCCGGCCGGAAGTAGTCGCCTTCTCGAGCCGCACAAGAACCTCGGGCTTCACCAGGCGCTCCACGAAGGGCCGCCCGGCCAGGCGGCCGACGTAGTAGTTGAAGACCGAGCCGGCCAGGATGCCCAGGGATGAGAGGAGGGTGGCGCCCCAGAAGCCGAAGACGTAGCCTCCGCCAATCTGCACGACTTCCCCGGGTATGATGAAGACCACGACCTGGAGGAACTGGAGGCCGAGGTAGGCCAGGGGCGCCGCCGCGCCCAGGGACTCGACCCAGGCCCGGGTTCGCTGGGGATCCCGGAAGATCTCGGTCATCGGCTTCCAGAGGAGGATCCCGCCGGCCACGGCGGCGGCCAGGATGAGGGGAAAGGCGAGAGCGGCGATCGCCGCGCCGGGTTTCCGGGGCTTGCTCATGGCTAGGAGTGTAGCCGGGGGCCCGGGGTTTCTCAAGGCTCCCACAAGATGCATAAAAATGCGCATGAGTCCTTGACGGAATCGGCCGATATGGAATAGGATCACGCCAGATTCCGATTCCGGGAGGTTCCGATGTCCTTCTGTCCCGATCCGAAACAGACTTCCATCTTCGTGACAGCCCCCGCCGCCTCTTACGTCCGCCCCGTTTCCCCCCGCCTCCGTCGTCGTTAACCGAAATCCCCCTTAGATAGCCCCATAGGTTTGAGATCCGGACGAGGCGTCCGGGGATGGTTCATTCCCGCGCCCTCACAGTGCTCGTATAAATATGCAAAGGAGACGTATATGAAGAGGAAGATAGCCCTGGCCTATTCCGGCGGATTGGACACCACGGTCATCGTACCCTGGCTCAAGGAGAGCTACGACTGCGAAGTGATCGCGGTCTGCGGCGACGTGGGGCAGGACTGCGACTGGGCGGACCTGGAGAAGAGGGCCCTCGGCTCGGGGGCCTCCAAGCTCATCGTCCAGGACCTCAAGAAGGCGTTCGTGGAGGAGTACCTCTGGCCCCTGGTGAAGGCGGGGGCGGCCTACGAGGGCCGGTACCTCCTGGGCACCGCCGCGGCCCGGCCCCTCCTGGCCCGGAGCCTTACGGAGACGGCCCTGGCGGAGGGGGCGGACGCCGTCGCCCACGGGTGCACGGGCAAGGGCAACGACCAGGTCCGCTTCGAGCTGGGGATCCGCGCCGCGGCCCCGCACATGGAGATCATCGCCCCCTGGCGGATCTGGAATCTCGCCAGCCGGGAGGACGAGATCGCATTCCTGGAGGCCCGGGGCATACCGGTCCCCATGAAGAAGGAGGATTCCTACTCCCGGGACGACAACCTCTGGCACGTGAGCCACGAGGGCCTGGACCTGGAGGATCCCGCCTCGGAACCCCGGTGGGAGGGGATGCTCAAGCTGTGCTCCACCCCGGAGAAGGCCCCGAACGTGCCGGAATACATCGAGCTGGGCTTCGAGGGGGGTGCGCCGGTGGCCCTGAACGGGGTCCGGATGGGGGGAGTCGAGCTCGTCTCGGCCCTGAACGTCGCGGCCGGGCGCCACGGGATCGGCGTTCTTGACATGGTGGAGAACCGTGTGGTGGGCATGAAGAGCCGGGGGGTGTACGAGACTCCGGCGGGCACGGTGATCCTGGAGGCCCACGCCAAACTGGAACAGCTCTGCCTGGACCGGAAGACCCTGTCCTTCAAGCTCCAGGCGGCCCAGCGTTTTGCGGAGCTCCTCTACGAGGGCGAGTGGGAAAGCCCCCTCATGGAGGCCCTGCGCGCCTTCGTGGACTCCACCCAGAAGGTGGTCACCGGGACGGTGAAGCTCAAGCTCTACAAGGGTGCTATACTGGGGGCCGGCGCCGCCTCGGCGTACTCGCTGTACGACAAGTCCCTGGCGTCCTTCGCAACGGGTCCCCTGTTCGACCACCGGGACGCGACGGGCTTCGTCACCCTGACCGCCCTGCCGACCAAGGCCCGGAGCCTGGTGAACGCGCGCCTGGCGGCGCGGAAAGCGGCCGCGGGGGGAGGGGACCCGACCTTCCGGTACGGGACCGGGCGGGTGGCGGCCTCGGCGCCCTAAGGAGTATCGATGGCCAAGCTCTGGGAAGTCGGATCGTCGGGCCTGGACCCGAGGGTGGACGCGTTCCTGTCCTCCGTGGCCGTGGACCGCCGCCTCCTGCCGGAGGACCTGGAGGGCTCCATAGCCCACGCCCGCATGCTGGGCGCTCAGGGCATCCTGCCCGCGGCCTCCGCAAAGGCCCTGGTGGCCGAGCTGGAGGCCCTCCGGGCCGAGGCGGCCGCGGGTTCCCTGGTTCCGGACCCGAAGGCCGAGGACGTCCACTCCTTCGTGGAGGGCGAGCTGACCCGCCGCCTGGGGGAGGCCGGCAAGGCCGTGCACGCGGGCCGCAGCCGGAACGACCAGGTGGCCGTGGACCTCCGGCTCTTCCTGAAGCGGGCCTTCCGCCGCGGCCGGCTGGGGGTATTGAAGGCCGTGTCGGCGATCCTGGACCTCGCCGAGGGTCACACCTCCACCCTCATGCCCGGCTACACCCATCTCCAGCGGGCCCAGCCGATCACCTTCGCCTTCCACCTCCTGGCCTGGTGCGCGGCCCTGGAGCGGGACGCGGGGCGCTTCGCGGACGGAGGCGCCCGGGCGGACGAGTGCCCCCTGGGCTCCGGGGCTTTGGCCGGATCGGGCCTGCCCCTGGACCGGGAGGCCGTGGCCGTGGACCTGGGCTTCGCCCGGCCCTCCCGGAACGCCATGGATGCCACCGCGGACCGGGACGCCTGCGTGGAGTATGCCGCCGCGGCCTCCACCCTGCTCATGCACCTGTCCCGGTTCTGCGAGGAGGTGGTCCTCTGGTCCTCCGAGGAGTTCTCCTTCGTGAAGGCGGGACCGGCCTGCTCCACGGGCTCCAGCATCATGCCCCAGAAGCGCAACCCCGACACCGCCGAGGTGATCCGGGGCAAGGCGGGGCGGGTTTTCGGGGGGCTCGTGAACCTCCTGGTCATCCAGAAGGGTCTGCCCCTGGCCTACGGGCGGGACCTCCAGGAGGACAAGGAGGCCCTTTTCGACGTCGTGGACACCGTGGACGGGTGTCTCGAAGCCTTTGCCATCCTGATGGAATCCCTGGAGCCGAACCCCGAGCGGATGCGCCAGGCGGCCCGGTCCGGTTTCCTGGAAGCCACGGACGTCGCGGAGCTCCTGGTGCTCAAGGGGATACCCTTCCGCTCCGCCTACGGGGCGGCCAAGCAGGCCGTCGTGACCTGCCTCTCCCTGGGGCTCAAGCCCGCGGACCTCACGGACCCGGACCTGGCGGGGATATCCCCCCTCTTTGCCCAGGCGGGCATTCGGGCCGACCAGCTGGCGGCCTACCTGGACCTGGAAGCCTGCGTGGCCCGCCGGAGCATGACCGGCGGCCCCGCCCCGGAGCGGACCCGGGCGGAGATTGCCCGGCTTCGGGCCTGGGTGCTGGCGGGCTGAGAAAGACGGTACCGTTTCCGTCGGTGCCGGAACGTCGCCCGAATCCTCCAAATACGATTTTCAAAAATAATACGTTGACAGGTTTGATATATGGATTGATAATCTCCATAAATTATACATTATAATTTATAATGTATAATTGACTTCAATGGAGGTGAACGTATGAAAAGACTTGG
>JBFZER010000253.1:0-4584 GCA_041306765.1 Spirochaetota bacterium
GCGGACATCGTGTACCCCAAGAGCTGGGCCCCCTACGACGTGATGCTGAAGCGTGTCCCCCTCCTGCACGCCGGGGACCAGGGGGGCCTCAAGGACCTGGAGAAAGCGTGCCTTTCGAACAACGCCAAGTTCACGGACTGGGAGTGCACGGAGGAAAAGATGCACCTGAGCGCCGGCGGCAAGGCGCTGTACATGCACTGCCTGCCCGCAGACATCACCGACGTCTCCTGCAAGGCCGGCGAAGTGGCCGCCTCCGTCTTCGACCGCTACCGGGACGACACCTACCGGGAGGCCTCCTGGAAACCCTACATCATCGCCGCCATGATCCTCCTCGGGAAGTTCCAGGATCCCGCCAAGCTCCTGGCGGGGCTGGTGGAGAGGAATAGAAAGAGAATCGGTTAACGCCTATCGGCGGCTGACGGGCCGCCGATATACTGCAAGCGGCGGGCGCCTTCACGGGCGGCCGCCTTTTTATTATCCATACGTTTTCCCCTTGCAGGGCAGCCGTGCCGGGATTATCCTAGAGGATGTACTGGTGTCATATTGAGGTGTGCGGCCGTGGCCAAAAATGCGAACATCGCATGCGCCGGGCTGCTTGTCGCCGTTTGCGCACTCGGTTGTCTATCCGACGAGCGTGACACGCCGACCCCCTGGTCCCGATGGACCGAGATCGACGGAACCCCCGTCCACTACATCGACACCGCTCCCGGCTCGGATCTTCCCGTTCTTCTGATCGTTCCCGGGTATCTCGGTTCCGGCGCGACCTTTCGGGAGTTCATTTACCTCCTGGAAAACGACTTCCGCATCGTCCTCCCGGAAATGCCCGGATTCGGCTGCTCGCCGCCCCCCCGAGGACCCTGCTCCCTGGAGAACCTTACGGCCGTTGTCACCCGCGTGATCCGGGAGGCGAACCTCGAATCGTTTTCGTTGATCGGCAGCTCCATGGGAGCCCTCATCGCCGTACGACTGGCGATAGATCGCCCCGAACAGGTTTCGCGGCTTGTTTTGCTGAGCCCCTTCGGGGCGGACGGACAGGCAGGGGTGGCGGAGCGGATCGATCGGCTGGACTTCCTGCTTCCGACCGCGGCCTTCCTTGCCAGTAAGCCTGTGGTAGCCCGGCAAATGCGGAAACAGGTCCGGGATCCCGCAGAACTCACCCCTGAGATGATCGAGTGCTACGCAAGGCCGTTCCGCACCCGCGAAGGACGCCGGTTCGTCCTCGGGATCACCCGAAACGTCATAGGCGAGTGCACCTTCGATGATTGTCTGCCGAATATCCGACAGCCTGTCCTGGTTATCGCGGGTACCGAGGATCCTCTGATGAACCCGGCCGCCCTCAAGCTTCTGGAGGAGCGCATCCCCTGCTGCACGGTCCGTCGCCTCGAAGGATTCCGCCATCTCCTGTACCTGGACGACCCCGGACTGGCGGCGGAGCTGGTCGCCGCGTTCTGTTCACCTGAAGACTGCCGCGCCGCGGGGGATCCGAAAAGGGATTGAAAAGGAGGATGTCATGAAGGGTTTTTCCCTCGGTCTGGATATCGGATCCATATCCGTCAACACCGTCCTCGTCGATGAGCATCGTCAGGTCGCCGAGAACCACTATACCCTTTGCCAGGGAAATCCCTTCGCCGCCCTGCTTCGCGTGCTCGAGGACGTGCTCGGACGGTTTCCGTCCGGAGCCTTGGTCCGCGTCGCCACTACGGGCACCGGCGGTAAACTGGCCGCCCGGCTGTTGGGGGGGCTGTTCTTCAACGAGATCGTGGCCCAGTCGTGCTCGGTCGCGGAGCTCCACCCGGACGCGAAGACGGTCATAGAGATCGGCGGCGAGGATTCCAAGCTCATCAAGATTCGCGCGGGCCGGGCGGACGGATCCTCCCGCCTTTCGGACTTCGCGATGAATACGGTTTGCGCCGCCGGCACCGGGAGCTTCCTGGACCAGCAGGCCCGGAGGATCGGAGTCTCCATCGAGGAGTTCGGGAACCTCGCCCTGGCCAGCGAGCACCCCCCCCACATCGCGGGACGCTGCAGCGTCTTCGCCAAGAGCGACATGATCCACCTCCAGCAGATCGCGACCCCCCTGGCGGACATCATCGCGGGCCTCTGCTTTGCCGTCGCCCGGAACCTCCGGAGCAACCTGGCCCGGGGCCGCGACCTGGAGACCCCGGTCGTCTTCCAGGGGGGCGTCGCGGCCAACGCGGGGGTGGTCCGCGCTGTCCGGGAGGTCTTCGGGTTCCGGGACGGCCAGCTGGTCATACCCGAGTACCACGCGTCCATGGGAGCGATCGGGGCGGTCTACCGGCTCCTGGACTCGGCGCCGATAGAGGACGCCCGGTTCCTGGGGCTCGACACCCTGAGGGCCTACCTCGAAGGCGGGCAGGCCGGGCTCCCGCACCTGCCCCGGCTCGTCCGATCCCGGGCATGGGGGACCAAGGAAGTCCACCCCCTGCCGGATTCCCGGGAGAAGACCGAAGTGTTCCTGGGGATCGACGTCGGATCCCTGAGCACCAACCTGGTCCTGATCGACGAGGATACGAACGTCATCTCCCGGCGCTACCTGGCCACCGCGGGAAAACCCATAGAGGCCATCCGGACGGGCCTTTCGGAGATCCAGGAAGAGGTCGGAGACAGGGTGACGGTCCGCGGGGTCGGGACGACCGGCTCGGGACGCTACCTGACCGGCCACTTCACGGGAGCGGACACCATCAAGAACGAGATCACGGCACAGGCGACCGCGGCCATACACTACCACCCCGAGGTGGATACGGTCTTCGAGATCGGAGGGCAGGACTCCAAGTTCATCAGCATCGACCAGGGCGTCGTCGTGGATTTCGAGATGAACAAGGTATGCGCCGCCGGGACGGGCAGCTTCCTGGAGGAGCAGGCGGAGAAGCTCGGGGTGAACATCGTGGACGAGTTCGGCGAGCGGGCCATCTCCTCGGATCGCCCCTGCCGGCTCGGGGACCGGTGCACGGTCTTCATGGAGAGCGACCTGAACTCCCACCAGCAGAAGGGGGCCGGCAAGGACGACCTCATCGGCGGGCTGGCCTATTCGATCGTCCAGAACTATCTCCAGAAGGTGGTGGGCTCCAAGCGGGTCGGAAACCACATTCTCTTCCAGGGAGGCGTCACCAACAACCCCGCCGTCGTGGCCGCCTTCGAGGCGATAACGGGCAAGCCGATCACGGTGCCGCCGCATTTCGACGTCACCGGGGCGATCGGCGCCGCCATGCTCGCCCGGGACGAGATCCGGGCGGGCGGAGAGCCGACGAGGTTCAAGGGCTTCGGGGTGAGCCGCGTCCCCTACGACATGAGCCGTTTCGCCTGCTCCGGATGCGAGAACCAATGCGACGTGCACAAGGTCGTGATCCAGGGCGAAACCCGGGCTCTCTATTACGGCGACCGGTGCGACAAGTACCAGCCCCCGGATCTTCGCAGAGCCAAGGCGCTTCGAAGGGAATCGATACCGAACCTATTCGAGCGGAGGGAGAGCCTGCTGCTCGGGGATTATCGGGACGAACCCCTGGATCCGGACCGGACCTCGATCGGGATCCCGAGGGCGCTGATGGTCTACTACCAGCAATTCCCGTACTGGAGGACCTTCCTCGAGAGCCTGGGGTTCCAGGTCGTCCTTTCCCGCCCCTCGGACCGGCCGCTCGTGACCAAGTCCCTGGCCATGCTCACCGCGGAAACCTGCTTCCCCGTGGAGGTCATGCACGGTCACATTCACGACCTGCTCGAACGCGGGGTCGACTACATCTTCGCCCCCTTCATCGTGGACAACGAGGCGGCGGCCGGCAGCCAGAGCGTCAACTACAACTGCCCGTGGATCCAATGCTATCCCTACATGATCCGAAGCGCGACCGAAGACGAGAAAATCCGCGCGAAATTCCTGGTACCCACCGTCCACTTCCGCTATTCCCGCAGGAAGCTCGCGGCGGACCTCTCCCGGTTCATGAAGGAGA
Source organism: Spirochaetota bacterium (assembly GCA_041306765.1). GTDB lineage: Bacteria > Spirochaetota > Spirochaetia > Treponematales > UBA12059 > JAAYUR01. Next base: position 3,963 of record JBFZER010000253.1, read on the forward strand.
CCTTCGGTACGCCCGCCCGCGGCGTGGTCCGGGCGATCGGCGCGGCGGAAGCGGCCCAGCGCTCCTTCCTGCGAGAGGTCTCGGAGGAAGGCCGTAAAACGCTCGCGGCCCTGAAGCCCGACCGGAAGGCCTTCGTCATCCTCGGCCGCCCGTACAACGCTGGGGATCCCGAGCTCAACCTGGGCCTGGTGAAGAAGCTGATCGACCTGGATGTCCTGCCGATACCCCTGGACTTCCTCCCCCTGGAGGAGGAGCTTGACGGAATCTACCGGGACTACGACATGGTCTGCTGGCCGAACGCCCAGAGGATCCTGGCCGGCGCCCGGATCATAGCGCGCAGCGAACGGCTCCACGCGGTCCTGATCACGAATTTCCGCTGCGGCCCCGACTCCTTCCTGTCCCATTACCTCCGGGAGGAACTGCGCGGCAGGCCGCACCTGCAGCTCGAGGTGGACGAGCACAGCGCGGACGCCGGGATGATCACCCGGTGCGAGGCTTTCCTGGACAGCCTCAAGGCGAACCGGACCCCGAGTTCCGCCCCGAAAGCCTCCGGCGCGATCTGGCGCCGTACCACCACGCCCTCCGCCGGCCGCACCCTCTACTTCCCCTACATGTGCGACGC
>JBFZER010000254.1:0-5470 GCA_041306765.1 Spirochaetota bacterium
GCGTCGAAGAGGAAGAGGTCGCCCTCGCGGCGAAGGAGGACGCTGGTCAGATGCCGATGGGGCAGGGGCATCATTCCCCCGCATCCCAGGATAAAGGCTTCGAGATTCATGGAGGGCTTACTATACCGGACAAGCCCGACCCGAGGCAAGGACAGCCGATCTTGTGCGCCCGTCCCCTTTCATGCCACAATCGAGGGATATGGAAGAATTCCACAGTCTCGGAATCCGGGAGGACCTGACGCGCGCCCTGGCCTCCTTCGGATTCGAGAGTCCGACCGAGATCCAGCGCCGGACGGTGCCCGCTCTCCTCGCCCGGACCGACGCCTTCGTGAGCTCCGCCACGGGCACGGGCAAGACCTTCGGGTACCTGGTACCCCTGCTCCAGCTGGCCCCGGCCGGCGGCCGGGAACCCTTCGCGCTGATCGTGGCGCCCACCCACGAACTGGCCGTCCAGGTGGAGAAGGAACTGGACCGCCTGGCCGCAGCGGCGGGCATCCCGGCGGAATCCGTTCTCCTCATCGGCTCCGCCCAGGCTCGCCGCCAGGCGGAGCGGCTCCGCAAGGGCGGCGGCTTCGTGATCGGCACCCCGGGGCGGGTACGCGACCTCGCCGCGGCCCGGGAACTCGACCTGTCCGGGCTCTCCTTCCTGATCCTGGACGAGGCGGATCGGCTCTTCGAGAAGGAATCCCTCGCGGAAACCACGGACATCCTGGACGGGATTCCCGAAACCTGCTGCCGGGTCCTGGTGTCCGCCACCCTGCCCGACCGGGTACGGGACAAGGCCGCCCCGTGGTTCCGGAACCCTGCCGTCCTGGTCCTGGACAACTCGGAAGCCCTCCGGGAGAGCATCGATCACTGGGTCTTCCACTCCTCCTCCCGCCGCAAGATCGATTTCCTCCGCCGTTTCGAAGCCGCCGTCCACCCGAAGCGCTGCCTGGTGTTCGCCTCCTCGAACGCCCAGATCTTCAACATCCTGCGAAAGCTCGAGTACCTGGGCTTTCCGACCGCGGAACTCCGCTCCCAGGGAGACAAGGAAAAACGGCGGCAGGCCCTGGAAGATTTCCGGGAAGGCCGCGTCCGGTATTTGGTGACCAGCGACCTGGGTGCCCGGGGCATGGACGTGAAGGGCATCGACTTCGTGCTCTGCATGGACCTTCCGGAGGAGCCCACGGTCTACATGCACCGCGCGGGCCGCACGGGCCGGGCCGGAGAACGGGGGGTCAGCGTCCTGGTGGCGGATTTCGTGGAACTCAAACGGGCTTCCAAGGTCGCGGTGCGGTACGGATTCTCCTTCCAGTGCCGCATCCTGGAGGGAGGATCCGTGCACGAGATCGATCCGGAAAACTTCTTCGCCCTTGCGGAGGAGGAGGAGTCCGACCGCTCGGTGAAGCCGCCCCTGGAAGCCAAGCGATTTTCCGACGTGGACCCCCGGAGACTCCGTACGCAACGGTCGGCTCCGGGCAGACCGCCCGAAGCCATGCCGCCCCGGAGACCCCGCCCGGATTCCCGAAGTCCCGCGTCCCGCTCCGATTCGAGGCCCCGGACCGGAGAACCGCGCCCCGACGGGACGGCCGTTCCGGGGCGGCCGGAACCGGATCGCGGCAGGCGCGGCGGAACCGGCCCGGGAGGCTTCGGAAAACCCCGGGAGACCGGACGGAAGGACGGACGGAGGAGAAGGTCCGGCTAGGGTTCAGCCCCGAGAGTGCCGGAGACGCTCCGCTCTCTGCTCCCGAAGCCGCCCCAGCCCCGGTTCCAGCCCCGCCCCCAGGGCCGGGAAGTCCGCCGCCAGGGTCGTCAGGTCCTTTTCGGCTTCCTCGTACTCCCGGACATACCTCGGGTGAGCCAGCTTGCGCAGGGCGGAAAGCCCCTCCGACACAGCCCGACGGGCATCCGAACGGTCGACGGCAGTCCGGCGGGCTGCGCAATCCCGGGCTATTCCCGTCAGGACTGCTACGGCCCGGGCATTGTCCTGCACCTCGCAGACTTCCAGGCGGTCCGCGAGGCGGCTCAGGGCTTCGGCGCCCGAGGCGTCGAACCCCGGGGCGGGTTCCTCGAACCGGTAGAATCTCCACATCCTCAAGGCGCCGATCGGATCCCCGAAATCGACGGCGTCTCCGGAAGCCGCGAAGCGCCCCAGGATCTCCCGGGGATCGAAACGGGAGGAGAAAAGCCTTCGCAGCCTGAGCTCGGACGTAAGCCTCGAGAGCCCGGCCCCGGAAGTCCCGGGACCCGCGGCTTTCCGGGGCTCGCACACGTACGCAAGCTCGTGGTTCCTCACCCGGCGGGAGGCGCTCTGCCGGCCTCCCCGGTACCGGACATAGTCCAGGACCTCGGTCCGCACCTCCCAGCGTTCGGACAGCAGTGTGTACAGATCTTCCGGTGAGACGATGCCCTCGGTGTTGTAGCTGAACACGGCGGCCCGGGCGTCCAGCCCGTCGATCAAGCGGGCCAGGGCTTCCCGGGCCGTCGACCGGCCGCAGTAGGGAGACCGGGTGACCTTCCAGGTCCCGGGAATGCCTGCTTTCCGGAGGAGCCGGCCGTCCGGCCCGGCGTCCAGGGGGACCGGCTCCCGGTCCCAGCGCACCAGGGTGTTGAGCAGGTGGTAGTTGGAGCCGTATTGGTGCTGGTTATAGGGCGGATCGAGGTAGGCCAGGTCCGCCGTCCATCGGCGGACGAAGACGGCGGCGTCCTCGCGGAAGACCTCGGCGCTCTCCGCCTCCGTCAGGATGGGGCGCTCCAGCTCCATGGCCCCCAGGATCCGGGGCAGGGCGTCCCTGCCATGGCCCCCGAATCCCTTATGGAAGGCCTTGAACACCCCGGAGGTATTGGCGTGCACCGCGGCCTCCAGGACCAGGAGGGCCAGGAGCAGGTTCCTGCCGAGGGCCGCGGGAGAATCCGGATCCTCGGCCCCGGCCCGGCGGTCCATGAGATCGAGGTTTTCCCGGACCCGGTCCAGGAACACCGCGTTTTCCCGGGTGTAGAAGAGCCGTTCCGTGCGCCAGTCCGCCCGGGCGGTATCCCGGGGCGCGTACCACCGGGCCATGAAGGGTTCCGGCTCCGGATCGGGGCAGCGGTTTTCCCGGGAGGGATGGAAGGAGTTCAGCCGGCCGAGCACCGCCTCCAGTCCGCCCTCGTCCGCGAAAAGCCCCCCCAGATCGGATCGCCGAAGGACGAGCCAGGCGCGGTTCAGCGCATAGGCGTAGGGTTCCCAATCGTTGGACTTGACCCGCATCCCCAGGGTCCGGGCCAGGCGTGAGACGGAACCGGCGCCCGCGAAGGGGTCCAGGAACAGCGGCCGGGAACGCCCCTCCGTCAGGGACTGGAACAGCCCCCTCAGCCTGGGAACCAGGGCCCGCTTGTTCCCCAGGTAGGGGATGAGCTGGGAGGTTTCGTATTCCCGCTCCGCCAGGGAGGGCTCAAGGTTCATACCGGGCCATGCTGGTATCGGTCTCGAAGACCTCCACGGCCTGCAGGGGCGCTCCCGGGAGGATCCCCGCGAGGGTTTCGAAGATGTGACGGGCGATCCGCTCGGCGCTGGGGGAATCCCGGAAGGCGGGGTTGTCGTTCAGGAGCCGGTGGTCCAGGCCCTCGCAGACCTCGCGCAGGGCTTTCTTGAGAACCCCGAAATCCAGGAGCATCCCGGATTCGTCCAGCTCCTCTCCCCGGGCATAGGCCCGGACGCGGTAGTTGTGGCCGTGAAGGTTCTCGCACCTGCCCCGGTAGCCCGACAGGAAATGGGCCGCGGAAAAACCGGCTTCGACTCGTACGATATACATGGCTTCTCCCGGCGCCATTGTACATCGGAGCCCGGGAATTGTCCCTCCTCCCGCGCGCTGCTCCGCCGGGTTTTACAGTCCGAGGAGACTGTACACGGCGCTCCAGAAGGTGGAGGCGTCCATACGGCCTTCCAGGAACGCCTTCACGAAGGCTTTAAGCTCCCCGGGGAAGGAATCCCAGTACTCCTCCTGCCAGCGGGGCATCCGCTCCCATAGGGCCTGCTGGGCGCTGGGAGCCATCATCCCCAGGGAGTAGTCCGTGAAGTCCTTGACCATCTTCAACAAGGCGTCGGGGGGAATGGGCGAGGATCCCGGCTTTCGGGCCTCCGGTTCCGGCACATAGGATGCCAGGAGCTCCTCCAGCTGATCCTCCGTCACCTCCGGGGCGTTCTTCCGGATGATGTCCGCCACGAAATCCCGGATCATGGACCGAATGCCGTCCAGGCTGGCGCCCATGGACGCCTCCACCGCCTGGGCCGTGTTCCGGGCCGCTTTCTCCGGGTTGACCCCGCCGATGCTCGCGAAAAGGGAGAGATCCCTCCGGCGGCGCTCGCAGGCCTTGACTATGGCCTCGAATTCGTCCTTGTCGGCCTTGTTGAGGATGTAGTCGAGCACGGACCTCAGGGTTTCCCGGGACATGGCGTTCTCACTCTACTCCCGGGCCCCGGAGGACGCAAGGCTTCCTCCGTCCCCCCGGGTCCCGCCTCAAGCCCGCTTCCACGACTCCTCCGCCCGGGCCACCCATTCGGCCAGCTCCTCCCGGGATGGCTTGCCCGCCAGATGATCCCGGAAATCCGTGCGCCGGCAGAGGAATGAAAGCTCGGACAGGGTGAACAGGTGGCTTCGGGTGTCCGCCGAGAGGATCAGGAAAAGGACGAAGACCGGTTTGCGGTCCAGGGCCGCGTAGGGTATCGGGCGGCGCGGAAAGCAGACGGCCACCCGTTCGTCCTCTTCCCGGGAAAGAAGGGGACTGCGGGGATGGGGGATCGCGATGCCGTCCCCCAGGGCGGTGGGCATCAGGGTTTCCCGTTCCAGGACGGCGAGGAGGAGGGACTCCCGATCGAGGCCCGCCGGAAGGCTCGCGGTCTGGACGATGGACCTGAGGACGGCCACGGGATCGTCCCCTCCGAGGTTGTAGTAGACCCCTCCCCGGTTTATCCGCTTCGCGAGCCCTTCGGTTCCGTCCATGGTGAGCCTCCCCGACCATCATCCGCCGGATTCCGGTTTTGGGCAAGACGGTTCCTGCGGAGCCCAGGCCTCCTCCCCGCAAGCCACCAATTCCCGTCTGCTATTCACCGTCCACCGTCCACCGTCCACCTTCCACTGTTTACTGCCTGCCGCGCCGCAGGATACTCTTCCGTCCGGAGAGTCGGCAGGTGGAACAGGACGAGGGAGCATCTTCCATACGGCATGTACTCGAGCCCCCGGGGCAGGCGCTGAGCCTCCTGGGCGGGATAGGCGGAACCGAGGCGGAGCCGCCCGCCCGCACGCCCGGCCGGGAATCCCGCGGTGCAGGACGGCTGGGGGCCTGCCTGGCGGTTTCCCTGGCCCTTCACGCCGCCGTGCTGGCCCTGGTCCCGGTGCCGGGATCCGGGGAACGGGTCGCGGCAACTTCCACGGTCCGGGTGAGCCTGTCCCTCGGATATCCGCCTGCCGGCCAGGATCAAGCGGCTACCTCGCCCAGAATATCCGGC
>JBFZER010000255.1:0-3482 GCA_041306765.1 Spirochaetota bacterium
CACGAACGGGCTGTTCGAGAAGGCATACACCAAGGGCGCCGTCGAGGTTCAGCGATACATCGAGAATGAGCTGAAGCTCGAAATCCAGGGGGGGCTCTATACCATTGACCCGGAAGGGAAAATCCTGTTCACGATCAAGATCCCTGCAAGCGCCGCACCGCCTAGAACTATCGCCGGGAGTGGCTACTCCCTACCCGACACCGTATCCCGCTACCTAATCACCCTCGACGTGGTGGGCGCGCAGGGGGATGCGAGATACATCCGAACTCTTACATACCAGGGCGGGCTGTCCGTCGTTGAGGCATGGGAGCCTTCCCTCGGCACGGGCGGAGAGTGGGTCGCGGTTGTAGAGGCGGGCGCGGGCCCTGACGGGTATTATATCTACAAGGATCCTGCTGCCATAGAGAATGCACGGAAGGCATCCACGGGAGTCCCGGAGAATTACAATCCATACGGATGGGCCGCACCGGCCCCTGCGGCGACTCCGACACCAGCCAAGCCCGCCCAGCCGCCGGCCCCCGCGGCGCCATCTTCCGCCCCGGTCCATAAGGCGGCCCCTCTTGAGAGCTATGACAAGTGGGGGGGAAAACATTAAGCCGAGGAGCGTGCATTGAGCGACCTGAGTCCTTTCAACACCATCCTCGAGGAAGAGCGTAAGAGACAGGAGTCGCTCGGGGGGCCTTCCACCGGGAGCGCCCTCGCCGCGTCGACGCGCATAAGCCAAGGCTTCGGTCGGTACGACGAGTCCGTCGACCCCGCCGGGGCCCGTTACAGGCTACAGACCGATTACCGGGCGCCGATTACCCCAGGCGCCCCCACCTGGCAGTGGGTCCCCGAGGACCTCGCCGAGCGGTTCCAGGAAGCCATCCGTGGATCCGCGGACCCCGACGAGATGGCCGACCGCCTGACGGGCGCCTACTACCTGTCCAGGCTCTCGGATATCCCCTTCGACGACGCATTCAGGGACCAAGACCGATACATGAGGGAGTGGCGGAACGAGGTCCTGAAGCCAAAGACCTGGGCCGAGGCCGTGCGAGCGACCTGGCAAGCTGCATGGATAGGGAACGAGATCGCCACCCTCGGGAATCGGCTCTGGCTGGAGGCCGCGGAGGGGAAGGACGTCTCGCAGAGTCCCGCCTATCAGCGGATGCTCGAGCTGCGGGACCAGATGCCGCCCCAGGGAGATATGCTTAACAAATTCCCCTCCAACGTCATAAAGTGGGGAATCCAGTTCATCCCGTCCCGCGTCGAGTCCATGGGCGGCGCGGCCCTCGGCGGGGCCCTGGGCGGGCTCGGATCCGCAGCCATGGCGGGCGCCGCGGGGCTCGCCGGGACCACCATGACGGGCGCCGGCCTCACCAGCGCCCTCGGGGCGGTCGCGGGGGCGGGGCTCGGAGTCTACGTCCTGCCCCTCATTGTGACGGCAGGTTTCGGATTTGGAGCAGCGGTCGGAGCCTCCACGAAGGCCCTCGACCTGGAACGGGGCTCTGCCTATGCGGACCTCCTCCTCTACCGGGATCCGAACACCGGAGCCTCGATCAACCCCCAGGCAGCGTTTCTCATGTCCGGGATCTACGGGGGGCTCGCTGCCGTCTCTGAAGCCATAGAGATGGGCGCTTTCTTTAAGGCGTTCCCCACGCTCGGTGGCGCCGCCAAGAAGGCGCTCGCCAAGGCCGCGAAGGACACCGTCGAGGACAGGGCAGCGGGAGCAGCCCGCTCCGGGGCCCTCCTGCGCTTCGCCTCGCGGGTTCTTGGCGAATTCAGCGAACAGGCCGGGGGGCGGCTGGCGAACATCGGCCAGGAGACGCTCCAGGAGATGATTCAGGAATCCCTGCAGATCGGCGCGGACCAGATAGCCCGCGACATCACCATGCGCGTCGACGGCACCGTGATCACCCCCATCCAGCGCGAGGAAGTAACCAGGAGGCTCACCGAGACCCTCGTCGGGTCCGCCCTTGGAATATCCGCCTTCCATATTCTCCCTGCGAGCATGAACATCATCGCCACCGCCGGCATGGAAGGCCAGTCGATAGCCCGCACGGAAAAGACCCTCACCCAGGAAGAGCAGGGGATCCCCGGCCTCGCCATCGAGGTCAAGCCCGAGGATATGGAACTCTTCCGCAAGCGCGCCCAGGAGGCGGCACCCGAGGGGCTCACCCTGAAAGCCGTGGAGCGCCTCGAGGGCGAGGAGTACTCCCTCCGGGCCGCGGTAGGGAAGGACGAGGTCGGAAGCATCCGATACTCCGTCGAGGTCGCCGAGGAGCCGAAGGGGGGGGAGGCTCCCGGCACCGTCACGATTCAGGGCATGAAGAAGGGGACCGCCCCGAACGTAGCCGCGGCTATGGTCCGATCCCTCGCCTTCCGGTTCCCCGGCTGGAACATCGAATGGGAGGCCAGGAGCCCCACCCAAGCAGCCCTCAAGCAGTACCTCACCGAGACGAACCCTCGAGGGGCTGCGGCCGGGCTTCAGGGCTTCGCGCTCCCGCGAGAGATACCCGGCCAGACGACCGTCGCCTATTTCAAGGAACGCATCAAGGACGTCGCCCCCGGATGGACGGACGAAGAACGGGACTTCGCCGGCCGCGTCCTAACCGCATGGGCCCGGAAGTGGAACATCGGGGCAGACAAGCTCGCTGACATAGCCTTCGCGCCCGAGGTTTTCGGCAACTTCTTGAGGGTCTCGGACGTCGCCCAGGGCGCAGCCGGCGGGACAACCGCCGTGCGTATCGGCCAGGCTCTCAAAAGCCTAATCCAGTTTGCTCCCCGAGCGAACCCGTCGACCGCCCTCCACGAGATCACACACGCCGTGGTTATTGGAGCCCGAGGGATCGCCCAGGGAGGGGACCAACAAGCCCAGGCATTCCTCCTCGAGCTGCAGAGCGCCATGGGGATGGAAGGCGACCAGTGGGACGAGGAATTCAAGGGCTGGACAGACGACCCGACCGTGCCGCAGAGCGCGACCGGGCGATCCTACATGGAGGCCCTCACCTACGCCCTCGAGGACAACCTGAACACCCGGAAGGCCCCGAAGCCTGGTCTGGAGCCCCTGTTCAAGAAGCTCGCCGCCTACCTCCGGGACATCTACGACGCCCTCAAGGGCGCCCGCGTGAAGCTAACCCCGGAGATGACGGCATATTTCGACGATCTATTCGGCGGGGAAGGCTCCCCGTTCCTCGAGGAGGGCCAGACCGAGGAGGGGATCCGCGCCCAGGAAGCGGAAGCCACCGCGGCGCCGGGCCTTGCGAAGCAGATGGCCCAGCCGCCCGTCGAGCCCGATGAAATCATGTACTTCCAGAAGGGCCCCTCCGCGGAGCGCCAGAGGGCCCTCGATGTCCTCGAAACCGCGAAGGAGATGGAAGCGGCTGGCCAGGATTCGGCAGCCGTCGAACGCCAGACGGGCTGGAAGCGATCCGGTGAGGGATGGACGAAGGTGGGGACCCCCGAAGGCGTCCTGGGGGCTCCTAGAGCCGTTCAGGAGGAAT
>JBFZER010000256.1:0-8860 GCA_041306765.1 Spirochaetota bacterium
CTCACCCTCCTGTTTCCGATGCCCCGGGACTGCGCCCGGGTCCTGGACGGAGCCCCGGGAAGGGTCCTCCCGATACCGGGCGGCTTCGGGGCGGCCCGGGCCCTCCGGTACTTCCGGGCCGCGGCCGCGGCGGCACCCAGGATCCTCCGGTCTCCGGATACTCCCCCCGCCGTACGGGCGGCCCTGCTCCTGGAAGCGGCGGTCTCCGCCCTGATCGAGACCGCCGCCGCGGATCCCTACGTCGCCCCCAAGCTGGAACACGCCCCGGACGGCCTGGTGGTCGTGGACGCCGGGGAGGGCGTCCGGCGCGCCCTGCGGAAGGAAGGCGCCCGTCTCCGGCTGGTCCCGGTTCCCGGCTCGGAGCCCGACCATCCGGACGCCGTCCGGACGGATGCCGTCCGAATCGACGCGATTCTCGCCTTCCGGGATCCCGGGGCCGCCGTAGCCGTCCTGTCCGGAAAGACGTCCGCGATCACCGCCCTGGGGTCCTGCGAGGCCTCGATCCGGGGCCTGGTGCCCCTGGTGCAGGGCCTCTTCGCGGTCCTGGACCGGGCCTCGTGCTACCTGGCCGTCAAGGCCGACAAGGAGGCCGGACATGGCCGATGACCGCTTCGCCCGCTCCAAGGCCGTGTTCGAACGCGCCGCCCGGGTCATCCCCGGGGGCATCTACGGGACCAAGAGCCCGGGCTTCCTTTTACCCGGGAAGTTCCCCTACTACATCGAGAGCGCCTCGGGGTCCCGGATCGTGGACGCCGACGGGAACGTCTTCGTCGACTACCTCTGCGGATTCGGCAGCCAGATCGTGGGCTACGGGAACCCCGCGGTGGAGAAGGCCGGCTCGGAGCGCTCCGCGAAGGGAGACCTGCTCAACCAGCCGTCCCCCCTGATGGCGGACCTGGCGGAGCGCCTGGTCTCCCGGATCCGGGGCATGGACTGGACGGTCTTCGCCAAGAACGGCACCGACGCCACCACCCTGGCGGTCTCCCTGGCCCGGGTGGCCACGGGCAAGCGGGTCGTGATCGCCGCGGAGGGGGCCTACCACGGGGCGGCCAACTGGTGCTCCTCGAACCTCTTCCCGGAGCTGGCCCCGGACCGGGCGGACCTGGCCCTCTTCCGGTACAACGACCTGGAGGGTCTGGAGTCCCTCTTCCGCCGGCACCGGGGAAACGTGGCCTGCGTGATCCTGACCCCCCACCACCACCCCGCCTTCCGGCCCCAGGTCCTGCCGGACCCCGAACTGTATCCCACGGTGCACCGCCTCTGCGCCTCCGAGGACGCCCTCTTCGTGATGGACGACATCCGGGACGGCTTCCGCCTCCACCCCGAAGGCAGCCACGTCCGCTTCGGCGCCCGGCCCGACATGGTCTGCGTGGCCAAGGCCCTGGCCAACGGCTGGCCCCTGGCGGCCCTCCTGGGCACCGGGCGGGTGCGGCACGCGGCGGACTCCTTCTTCATCACCGGCACCTACTGGATGTCCGGAGCGCCCATGGCCGCGGCCCTGGCCTGCCTGGACGAGATGGACCGGCTGGGGGGTATCGGCCGCATGGAAGCCCTGGGCACGGCCCTGAAGGAGGGCCTGGAGGCGGCGGGCAGGGAGGCGGGATTCGGGGTCCGGGTCTCCGGGCCCCCGGCCATCCCCTACCTCACCTTCGACGAGGACCCGGACCTCTACCTGAACCAGCGCTTCTGCGGGGCCATGGCGGACCGGGGCTTCTTCCTCCACCCCCACCACAACTGGTTCGTATCCCTGGCCCATTCGGAGGCGGACATCGCCTCCACCGTGGAGGCCTCCCGTGAGGTCTTCGGGGAGATGAACCGTGAACGATGATTCCAACAAGATGGACAAGATGAAGAAGGATGAACAAGATCAAAGAATGGGTTGATCCTAGTTCTATCTCCCATCCTGTTCATCTCGTCCTATCTCCCAGTAGGGCCGGGCGCGGCCCGCGGCCAGGGCTTCCCGCAGGACTTCCAGGCGCACGGTCCCGTCACCGGACCGCCAATCCCCGGGCAACTCGATCCCGAAGGGCCTGCGCCCCACATGCTCGGGGTAGTGGGCGTCCGAGCCGGAAACCACCGGGTAACCCCTCGCCTCGCCGCGGACTTGGGAGCGCAGGGCCTCCACGGCCGCGTACGGTCCTTCCGGCAGGAAACCCAACTGGGCCAGAGCCCCGTAGGCAAGGCGGTCGATGTGGGCCGGGATCACCAGGGCTCCCCGCCGGTCCGCCTCGGAGCAGACTTCGTCCCAGCCCAGGTCCAGAGCCGCACCCAGGTATTTCTCCGGCAGGTCCAGGATATTGTCCGCCGAGTCCACCACCGCCTGGTCCCCTAGGAGCCGCGGATCGTAGGGCAGGGCCGGGATGTGCCGCCCCAGGTACTCCGAGAAGTCGAGGGCTTCTTCCACCGCGGCGAAGAGAACCAGGACGTGGGCCTCCTCGGCGCTGGTCGCCTCCACGCCGTAGAGGGCGGCCAGGCCCTCCCGTCGGGCGCGGTCCCGGAAGGCCGGGGCGTTCCGGGCGCAGTTGTGGTCCGTCAGGGCCACCAGGTCCAGGCCCCGCTCCCGGGCCCGGCGGGCCAGGACGGCGGGGCTCAGGTCGAGACTGCCGCAGGGGGAGAGGCAGGAGTGGTTGTGCAGGTCCGCCCGGAGGAACGGCACGATCCTCCTCCCCTAGGGCGCGTCCCCGCGCAGGGCGGCCCAGAGCCGGCCGGAGACCTCGAACTGGGTTTCCGAGGTCGAGAACAGGGGGATGCCTTCCTCCCGGGCCGCCTCCACCATATCCGGGGGCACGGGCCGGTCGTTGCAGAGTACCACGGCTGCGAGCCCCAGCATGGAGGCCACTGCCACAGTGTTCTTGTGAGCCTGTATCGTGACCAGGACGTACCCGTCCTTCGCCTTGCTCATGACGTCCGAGAGGAGGTCGGAGGTGTAGCCCCCCCGTATGTCCCCGGGCTCCCAGCCGTCGTACACGGGGGAGCAGGGAATGACGGCGGGCAGATCGGAAGTCTTCATGATGCCTCCCGTTGAGCGAATGCGTAAATTTTTATTCATAGTACGGAAATCCCGACGCTTCGGGAAGCCCCGGCTCCTGTGCCGCACCCCGCCTTGCCTACCGCCCGATCCCGTGCTAGATTCCCCTCGTGAAGCTCCTCATCCTGGCGACAGCCGCCGTAATGTACGCCCTGGTCATCGCCTTCCCCCACCGCAAGGCGATCACAGCCCTGTCCGCCGCGGCTGTCCTGCTCGGGGCGGGATTCCTGTTCCCGGGCGAGGACGGATTGACCCCGGCCCGGGCCTTCCTGGAGCTGGTGAACTGGAACATCCTGGCCATCTATGTCGGGAGCCTGGTGATCGCGGACCTCTTCATCTACTCCCTGGTGCCCGCCGTCCTGGCGGACCGGGTTGTTGAGAAGGCTCCGACCCTGGGGATCGCGATCACGGCCATCCTGGTGATCACGGGACTGGTGTCCGCCTTCGTGGAGAACGTGGCCACCGTACTGCTCATGGCGCCCATCGCCCTGGCCATCTGCCGGCGCCTGGATGTCGAGCCCGCGCCCTTCCTGATCGGCCTGGCGGTCATGGCGAACCTCCAGGGCACCGCGACCCTCGTGGGGGATCCCCCCTCCATGATCTTCGCCAGCTACGCGGGTTACGGCTTCAACGACTTCTTCTTCAAGGACGGCCTGCCGTCCATCTTCTTCGCCGTCCAGGCCGGGGCCGTGATGGGCGCCCTCTACTTCTTCGTGTACTTCCGGAAGCTCGGCAAGGTCCGGATGGAGATGCCGATCGAGCGGATCGTGTCCTGGTTCCCCTCCCTGCTCCTGGCGGCCATGATCGCCGGACTGGCCCTGATCTCCTTCCTCTCCGGGGAGGGCCTGCACGCGACCTCGGGCATCCTCTGCCTGGCTCTCGGCCTGGCGGGGCTCCTGTGGTTCGTCTCCATCCGGAAAGAGCCCCTGTCCGAGGCCCGGGATCTCGTGAAACGCCTGGACTGGGAGACGATATTCTTCCTGATCGGGGTCTTCATCGTGGTGGGCGCCATAGGGGACGCCGGCATCCTGGACGACCTGGCGCTCTGGCTGAACGCGGTGATCGCCGGACGGGCCGCCCTGGGCTTCGTCGCGATCGTGGCCATCTCGGTGCTGATCTCGGGCTTCGTGGACAACGTGCCCTACATCATCGCCATGCTCCCCGTGGCCGGCAAACTGGCTTCCTCCGCGGGCATGCCCGACGAGGTCCTGATGTTCGGGCTCCTGATCGGATCCTGCCTGGGGGGCAACCTGACGCCCTTCGGGGCCTCCGCCAACGTCGTGGCCGTGAGCCTGGTGAAGAAAGCGGGCCGGCACGTCAGCTTCTTCGAATGGGTCCGGATCGCCGGACCCTTCACGGTCCTCACCACGATCGCCTCCGCCCTCTTCGTCTGGTTGGTCTGGAGTTGAGGCCGGCCGACCCCGGTTCCGCCGCGGGTCCGGAGCCCGCAGCCGTCCGTTACCCCGCCTACCCTCCCGCCAGGACCCGCACGGCCTGGGCCAGGGCTATGCCCAGGTAGTTTCCCGCGGCGTAGCCGATGACCCCCGTCGTGATGCCCGCGGCGATGACCCGCCGGTTTCCGATGGCCACGGCCGCGACCCCCACGAAGGGCGGCGAGCAGATGGCGGATACCGAGACCGCCAGGGTCGTATCCACGTCGATCCGGAACAGGGCGGACAGCAGGAGATGCAGTAGAAAAGCCCCGAAAAGCACGACCGCGGTGTATGCGAAGACCGCGGGGGCGGCCCCGAAGAGCCGTGAGAAGTTCCCCATGGCTCCCACGGCCACGCAGAAGACATACAGGATGTACTCCCCCAGCTCGAAGGTCTTCGGGGTGTTCCGGATACGGGGGACCAGGGAGGCGGCCAGGCTCAGGGTGGTGATGGTCAGGATCACCGCCGCGGTCTCCCAGTCCCTGGGCACCAGGAACGAGAGGCCCAGAGCCGCCGCTACCACCAGGACCGCGATCCCGAAGGCCGCGGCCAGGGGACCCCGGATACCGGGCCGGACCAGGTCGCCCAGGCGCGCGGGGGGCGGCTGGACCTCCCCCTCCTCCACGCCGCCCGCGGTGTAGGCGGGCAGGAAACGCCGCAGGAGGGGTTTTGCGGTGGTCATCACGAAAAAGAGGTAGACCGCGGACAGGACGATGTCCGAGGCGTGGACGGCGAGGTAGAGGTCCTGATCCACCGCCAGGGCGGTCTTGAGGGCCGCCAGGTTGGGCGTCCCGCCGGTGTACAGGCCCACCAGGAGGCCCGAGAGCTTCCAGGATTCCGCGCCCGCGGGATTCAACAGGAAGACGGCGGCGGCGGACACCAGGGCCACCGAAATTCCCGCCAAAATGAAGGACAGCCCCGCCCGGCCCGCCAGGCTCCTCCATTTCGAGAGGTCCACGGAGAAGAGCAGGAGGGGAATCGAGAGGGCCACGGTTGCCGTGGAGATCCCGTCCAGGACCCCTGCGACCCGGTCGGGCAGGATGCCCAGGTTCCCGAGAATCAGGCCCGCGGCGTAACAGACGATCACGGGGCTCCATTCCCGGAACAGGGATACCCGCTCCTTCAGGATCAGGGCGATTCCGGGAAAGACCAGGGCGAAGGCGGTTACGGCGGCTTCGGGCATGGGGGGCTCCTTGGGGGAAGGATAGCCTGAGGGGCGGTGGACTGTAAACGGTGGTCGGTGGACGGTGGTCGGTGGACGGAAGTGAGCCTTTCCTGCGTATATTTGACCACGCTTAGGCGTTCACGGCGCCCGCGGCGGTCGCCTCACTTCCGTTTATCGTCCACGGTTCACTGTCCACCGACCAGACACTTCGGCCCTCTTCCGATCAGGTCCCGGCGGCCCAGGAGCTCCAGGGCCTCCCGCACCAGCTTGCGGTTCTCGGGCTTCCGGTACTGGAGGAGGGCCCGCTGGAGGGCCCGCTCCCGCTCGCCCCGGGCCACGTAGACCGACTCGCCCGTCAGGGGGTCCCGGCCGGTGCGGTACATAACCGTGGACCGGGTTCCCGGGGTCGGGTAGAAGTCCTGGACCTGGTCCGGGGAGAAGCCCGAGTCCCGGAGGTATTCCGCAAGCTCCAGTGCGTCCGCCAGGGTCGCCCCGGGGTGGGCGGAGATGAAGTAGGGGATCAGGTACTGCTTGAGCCCCGCCTCCCGGGTAAGGCTCTCGAACTTCCTCGAGAAGTCGTCGTAGACCTTCCGGGGCGGCTTGCCCATCAGGGCCAGGACCCGGTCCGAGACGTGCTCCGGTGCCACCTTGAGCTGGCCGGAGACGTGGTGCTCCACGAGTTCCCGGTAAAAAGCGTCGTCCGGGTCCATCATGAGGTAGTCGAACCGGATCCCGGACCGGATGAAGACCTTCTTCACTCCCGGCAGGGAACGGAGGCGTCGGAGCACGGCCAGGTAGTCCGAGTGGTCCACCCGGAGGGAGGGGCAGGCCTCGGGGGCCAGACAGCGCCGCTCCGGGCAGGCCCCGTGCTTCTCCTGCCGGGCGCAGGCGGGGGCCCGGAAGTTGGCCGTGGGCCCGCCCACGTCGTGGATGTAACCCTTGAATCCCGGCAGGGCCGTCAGGGTCCGGGCTTCCCGCTCCAGGGACACAGCGGAACGGGCCTGGACGATGCGGCCCTGGTGGTAGGCCAGGGAGCAGAACGAGCAGGAACCGAAGCAGCCCCGGGCGGAGGTCAGGGAGAATCTCACCTCCTCCAGGGCGGGCACCCCTCCGAAGGCCCCATACGCGGGATGGGCCGCCCGCTCGTAGGGGGCCTCGTAGAGGCGGTCCAGGGCGTCCGCGGCCAGGGGGAGGGCGGGAGGCTCCTGGACCACGAAACGGCCCTCGGACTCCTCGGCCAGGGGGCGGCCCGAATGCGGATCCGCGTTGAGGTGCTGGAGGCGGAAGGACCCTGCGTAGGCCGCGTGGCCCTCTTCGCCCGGGGCGGAGACGGCTGCCCAGGGCGGGAGCTCCACCGCCCCGGAGGGCAGGTCCTCCCGCCGGGATGTCCGCCAGCAGGTGCCCCGGACGCCCCGGATCGCGGAGACGGACTCCCCGGCGGCCAGTCGCCGGGCGATCTCGAGAAGGGCCGCCTCCCCCATGCCGTGGACCAGGAGATCCGCCTTGGAATCCAGGAGGACGGACCTCCGCATCGTGTCGGACCAGTAGTCGTAGTGGGCGAAGCGCCGCAGGGAGGCCTCGATGCCTCCGATCACCACGGGCACCCCCTTGAAGGCTTCCCTGCACTTGGCGGCGTAGGCGATCACCGCCCGGTCCGGCCGGGCGTTCCGACGCTCCGTCTTCCCGGGACCCAGGGTCCCGTCCCCCCGGAGGCAGAGCTCCGGCCGGCCCCACGGGGCGTAATCGTCCGCGGCCCGGGGCTTCCGGGCGGCGGTGTACGAGGAGACCATGGAGTCCAGGGCGCCCGCCCCGACCAGGAAGGCCAGCCGGGGCCGCCCCGCGAGGCGGAAAGCCTCGACGTCGTCCGGATCGGGCCGGGCCAGGATCGCGACGGAGTAGCCCTCCGCCTCCAGGAGGCGCCCCAGGAGGGCCGCGGCGAAGGCGGGATGGTCGACATAGGCGTCCCCGGAGACGAGGACGAAGTCGGCCTGGGCGGTTCCCCGGGCTTCCAAGTCCGCCCGGGACACGGGTAGGAAGGGCATGGGGGGAGTATACGGTGGACGGTGGACAGTGAACAGTAAACGGAAATGAGGTGACAATTCGATCGTTTGTACTCGCAAACGCGGGGACGTCATCTACCCGCGGACCAAGCACTTCCGTCCACAGTTCACCGACCACAGTCCACCGTCGTATACTCCCCCTATGAACCCGGAACCCTTCAATGTGGCCCTGACAAGCGCTTCCCTGATCCTGGCCGCGGGACTTCTTGCGGCCTTGCTGGCCGTGGTCCTGACCCTGGGCCTCCTGGTCGGCCGGCGCGCGGGACGCCTGGAAGCGGAACGCGGCCTGGCGGATCGCATCGCCGCGGAGCGGGAGGACGCGGTCAAGCGGTCCCGGGCCGTCCTGGGGGGACTCGCGGCGGAGCAGGCGGCACCCTATCTGCCGGGTTTCCCCGCGGACCCCGGGGACCTCCGGTTCATCGGCAAGCCCGTGGACTTCGTGGCCTTCGTCGGGGCATCCCGGGGCGAGGTCCGGGAGGTCCTCTTCGTGGAGGTGAAGTCCGGTTCCGCCTCTCCCAGCCGGGTGGAGCGAAGCCTCCGGGACGCGGTGCGGGCCGGCCGGGTCCGCTGGGCGGAGTACCGGGTGCCGGTGCCCGGCGCCGCCACGTCGAACGGCGTCGAGAATTGACCGCCCCGCCTTCCTCCGGCTAGGATGCCCCATGGCCGCCTCCCCCGCACCGCCCGCCCCCGACTCCGTCGCCCTGATCGGCCTTCCCGCCTCGGGCAAGTCCACGGTCGCCCGGATCCTGGCCGAACGCCTCGGTCGTCCCGTCCGGGACCTGGACGAGGAGATCGCCGCCGCCGCGGGCCGGGACATCCCGGCCATCTTTGCCGCCGAGGGGGAGGAGGGCTTCCGGGACCGGGAGAGCCGTGCCCTCCGGCTCGCCTCGGAGGGCGGTCCCTGCGTCCTGGCCACGGGGGGAGGCGTCGTGGTCCGGCCGGAAAACCTGGAGATCCTCCGGACCCGGTTCCGGACGGTCTGGCTCCGGGTATCTCCGGAAACCGCGGCCGGGCGGTCCACGGGGGGCTTTCGTCCCCTCCTGGCCGGCGGCGACCCGGAGGCCCGCATCCGGGACCTGGCCGCCCGGAGGGCGGTCTTCTACGCCGAGTGCGCGCGCCTCTCCGTGGATACCGACGGCCGGAGTCCCGAGGCCGTAGCGGAGGACATCCTTGA
>JBFZER010000257.1:0-13450 GCA_041306765.1 Spirochaetota bacterium
CTGGAAATAGTCCCGGTCCCGGACGTTCACCCGGGTTCCCAGGGAGGTGACCGCCTCCCCGTCACGGCCGGCGTAGAAGATCATGTCGATATCCTCGGAGACCTGCGAAGCGAGGGCCTTCATCAATTCCTCGATACGGTCCAGGTCGGCGGTCCGAATCTGGTCCCGGAAGGCCACCATGCGGGCCGTGGCCTCCATTTTACGGATGAACTCAGCCATCTGATGACCCCGGGCCCGGGTCATCTGCCCCTGGATGTCTGTCGTGAGGCCGGAGACCCTATTGTCCACGAGGAGGGCGGTGATGACCCCCGTCGCAGCGAAAGCCGCCGCGATGAAAAGGCTGAAAATGAAGGCGATGCGGAAGGATAGGGAACGCTTTCGAGCCATAGGCACCTCCAAAAATGCGGCTCAAATCCCGAATTTCAATCGGCCTTTTTGAAACGGTGCTGTTATCGAAGGGCACGACCCTTGACACATCCCTCGAAGATGTCAGGAATCGGCGACACCAGTTGAATTTTAATGATTGCCCGTGAAAAAGCAAACAAAAAAAGGGGCCGGCCTGGGCCGGCCCCGGGGGGTCGTGTTCACGGACGGGAACGGCCGTCCTTACTTTGCCCTCTCCACCCGGTCCGCGGGGATGATGGCATCCTCGGTCTCCCGGTCGAAGTACTTGGCCTTTTCCAGGACCGGGAGGAAGCGCACGGAGTCCCCGATCTTGAACAGGTGGTGCGGGGGTACCTTGGCGATCATCGACTGGGTCGGGGTGGAGGCGTACAGGTGGATCTCCGCGCCCAGGGGCTCGACGACGGTCACCTTGGCGGGAATGCCTCCCGTCCCGTCCTCGGTGCAGGGAAGGTCTTCCGGCCGGATGCCGAAGGAGACTTCTTTTCCCACATAGGGTTTGAGGTACGGGAAGTGCGCCGCCGCGGGCTGGATCCTGAAGGAGCCTTCGTCGATGAGAAGTTTTCCGCCCTCCTCCAGGACCTTGACGGTCATGAAGTTCATGGGCGGGGATCCGATGAAGCCCGCCACGAACTTGTTGACCGGGTTGTTGTAGAGGTACAGGGGAGAGCCGATCTGCTGGATCTTGCCGTCCTTCATGACCACGATCTTGTCCCCCATGGTCATGGCCTCAACCTGGTCGTGGGTCACGTAGATCATGGTGGCGTTCAGCCGGTGGTGGAGCTCTATGATCTCCGCGCGCATCTGGACCCGCAGTTTGGCGTCCAGGTTGGACAGGGGCTCGTCGAACAGGAACACCTTGGGATTGCGGACGATGGCGCGCCCGACGGCCACGCGCTGGCGCTGGCCTCCGGACAGCTGCTTGGGCCTGCGCTCCAGGAGCTTCTCGATGTCCAGGATCCGCGCCGCCTCTTTCACGCGCTTGTCGATCTCCGCCTTGTCGGTCTTGCGGATGCGCAGGCCGAAGGCCATGTTCTCGTACACGCTCATGTGGGGATACAGGGCGTAGTTCTGGAACACCATGGCGATGTTCCGGTCCTTGGGCGGGATGTCGTTGACCTTGTCCCCGTCGATGAAGAGGTCGCCCCCGGTTATGTCCTCCAGGCCCGCTATCATGCGCAGCGTGGTCGACTTGCCGCAGCCCGACGGCCCGACGAAGACGACGAACTCCTTGTCCTCGATGACGATGTCCGCTTTTTCCACCGCCGTCACGTTGCCTTCATAGACCTTCGTGATGCCTTTGAGCTCTACCTTTGCCATACTGCCTCCGAATCGGGATATCTTATGAGAGGCATTGTACGGCGGATTCCCCGATGTGTCAAAAAAAAGCCGAGCGGCTTTCCAAAAAGCCAACCTAGCTTTATGGACAGCCGCTGAACCAGGCCCGGGCGGCGATCCCGAAGGCCACCCCCAGGTTCAGGCTGGCCTTGGAGCCTCCCATGGGTATGGAGACCCGGTGTGCGCACCGGGACAGGATCTGGGGGGAAAGCCCGAGTTCCTCGGACCCCACGGCCAGGACTCCCCGTTCCGGGAAAGGGAAGGAATCCAGGGGCTCCCCCCCCAACTCCAGGGCCACCAGGGGCCCCAGGCCCTCCAGGTCCGAGAGGTCCGCCCGCCTCCAGGGAACGGTCCGGGTGGTGCCCATCGCCGACCGCTCGGCCCGGGGATGAGCCGGGTCCGCGCAGAACGGTGACAAAAGGAGCTCCTCCACACCGAAGGCCTCGGCGCTGCGGAACACGGAGCCCACGTTGAAGGGGCTCCGCACGTCCTCGAGATAAACCCGGAAGCCGGCCAGCACCCTGCGGGAACCCGCGGCAAGGCTCCCGGAATCCAGGAGGTCCCAGTCCGCGGCGTCCTTCCCCGTCAGTCGGAGCATGTGGTGCCGGGCCTCGTTGAACGCGCGCCGGGGATCCGCGTCGAGACCGAGGGCCAGGCGGCCCAGGTCGGATCGGACTTCGACGGGGACGGCCTGGTCCCGGGAGAGAAGCTCCAGGAGGGACCGGCCGTACCGGCCGTCGATCCGGGTTCCCGTCTGCAGGGCTTCCTCCAACGCCCGTAACTCCAGGGCCGCCTTGCGCAGCCTATGGGAGGGAGTCAGGGTCGAAAGCTTGTGGAGGGGGATCATAGACGGTGGACGGTGGACGGTGGTCGGTGGTCGGAAGGGATCCCGGGCACGCGTCCGCAGCCAACGATCAAGCGTCGCCGTCTACAGGTTGCTGCAGCCATTTCCGTCCACCGTTACCTGACCACCGGCCGCTTCAATACGCCGTCTTCATGATGTCGAACACGTCATCCGTGGACACGGTGCGCGGCAGGTAGTTCGTCATGTCCAGGGTGCGGGCGTGCTCCGCGGTCTCCACCAGACGTTCCAGCTCGAGGTCGAAATCCTTGAGACGGCTGGGTATCTTGAGGAGCCCCAGCCGGGTGCGCACGGATTCCACGGCCTTGACCGCCGCCTCGGCGGTGGTAAGATCCGCGACATCCTCTCCCAGGAGCGGGGCCAGGGCGGCCACCTTCTCCAGGCGGCTCTTGGAGGCCCACTCCAGCACGTAGGGCAGGACCACGGCGGCCAGGCTGGCCTTGGGAACCTGGAACCGGGCGTTCAGGGCCAGCACGACCGCCGTGCCCAGGCCCAGGGAGCTTGCGGCCAGGCCCGCGCCGGTCAGGAAGGACGCCCGCAGGGCGTCCGTGCGGACGGAGGGGTCGTCCGGCCGGGACTGGAAGGCGTCCACGCACCCGGCTGCGATTCCCACGGCCCTCTCCAGGAGCACGTCGGAATAGAAGTTAGCCCGGGACGAGACGAAGCCCTCGATGGCCTGGAGCAGGATGTCCAGCATGCAGGACGCCGCCGCCTTGGGGAAGAGCCCCGTGGACAGGGAAGGATCCAGTATCACGGCCCGGGTGGTCCCGGGGGCGGCGGCCAGGACCCGGGCCCGGCGTCCCCGGGCGTCGGTCAACGCGCACTCGTCGGTCAGCAGGAAGGGATCCCGGTAGGTCGTGGGAATCGAGACGAAGGGCACGGGGCGGCAGGTCGGGGGCGACCCGTCTATCCAGTCGTCCAGGGAGGCCGTGCCCGCCGCGGCCGCCGCGACGGCCCGGGCCATGGAAACCACCCGTACGCCGCCCAGGCCCACGACTCCGTTGGCCCGGGAACCCCGGGCCAGGCGGAGGATGTCCTCCGCGGCGGAGGTGGTGGCGCCGTCGGGCACCTCGTCGAAGAGTATGGCCTTTGCGCCCCGGTCTTCCAGGAGGGCCAGCACCCGGTCCACCGCCCTCGACTCGTGGAGCATGGGGTCCGCGACCACCAGGACGCGGTCCGCATCGTAGGACTTCAGCAGGCTGGGGAGCTTGAGAAGGGAATCCGGTCCCATGTAGGTTTCGGCGGGGACCCGGAATCGGAAGTCTGCCATCTCGTTAGCCTCCGGAGGGGCATGTATGCAAAAAAGGCGGAAGACTCGCTTCCGCCTGTTCTCATCCCTCGGTTTCGGACCTTAGAGCAGCTGGTCGAGTATCCGGTCCGCCGTCGCGGCCAGGACGGTTTCGTCCAGGTAGGCGGGGTCGTCGATCTTGGCTTTGAGCTCGGCAATCCTGTCCGCCCGGAGGTCCGGCGCGGCCTTGACCATCTCGATGACCCGGAAGAGTTCCGCCTTTTCCATCGCCTCGGAGGAAACGGCGATGGAATCGCCCTTGGAGCCCTGGTCGACCCGGTGGGGGCCGTCGGACTTCCGGGGGTTCTGAACCGGGTCGATAGGATTGAGTCGGTCGATCGTCATCGGGAAACCCCTGCCTTTCTCACCATGAGTATCGGCATCGATCCATGAATAGTTTACGTGTTTTTCCCGCCGTATACAAGTACCGAGAACTCTCCCTGCACCTTTTCCCGGGCTTCCAGATCCGCGCGGACCTCCGCCGCGGTCCCGGCCAGGTACTCTTCGAAGACCTTGGTCATCTCCCTTCCCGCGAACACCCGGGCCTCCGGGTCCAGGTCCGCCAGGTCCGCAAGGAGCTTCAGGATGCGGTGGGGCGACTCATAGACCACGAAGGCCTCGCCCCGGGTCAGGAGTTCCGCCAAGCGGGACCGCCTGCGTCCCGGCTTCGGGGAGAGGAATCCCTCGAAGAGGACCGATTTCACGGGGAATCCCGATGCGGACAGCAGGCTGGAGAAGGCCGAGGGTCCCGGGACGGGGAGGACGGAGTGCCCCGCCTCCCGGGCCAGGGCGGCCGCCCGGGCGCCCGGGTCGCTCAGGGCGGGGGTCCCCGCGTCGGAGCAATAGGCCACGTCCTTGCCGGATTCGAGAAGACCCAGGATGCGCCGGGCTCCCTTCTCCTCCTCGTAGGCGTAGCACGCGACCAGGGGTTTGCGGATCTCGTAGTGCGAGAGGAGCTTGAGGGTATGGCGGGTGTCCTCGCAGGCCACGGAGTCCACGGCCTTGAGGACTTCCAGGGCCCGGAGGGTGATGTCCTGGAGGTTTCCGATGGGGGTGGCCACCATGAACAGCGTTGACATGACAGGAGTATACCGGGTGAATCGGTGCATAGTGAATGGGTGAATGGGCCGATAGCCGCGGCCGTCTACGCTTCTGTCCACTGTCCACTGTCCACTGTTCACTGTTCACTGTATACTTTCCCCACATGGACATCCTCCTCCGGGCGACCATCTACATCTCGATCACCGTGATCCTCCTGTGGCTCTTCCTGGGGCTCTTCGGCCCGTACCGCAGGCGCCGGGCCCTCCTCAAGGCGGGAGATACGGCGGCGGCCGCGGACAAACCCCGGACCTGTCCCCTGTGCGGGGAGGTCCTGTCGCCGGGCCAGAGGGTCAAGACCCGTGTGAACCCGGGCCAGGGGGACAAGCTCATGCAGATTTTCGGATGCCCCCACTGCTATCCTCCCAACATCGAATGCAAGCGGATCTGCCCGGTCTGCGAGAAGGAAGTACCCCGGCAGGGGTACGTGATCGCCCGGCTCTTCGAGCACCCCGGCCGCAAGCACGTCCACGTCCTGGGCTGTTCCGGCTGCCGGAACGCATGACGGGTCCGGATCCCGCAGAAGGAGGCGGCATGCAAGGCAGGCAGGTCCAGCGTCTCCTGTTCCTGGCGGTATTCCTGTTCCTGTTCCTCTTCGTGGCCCGGCTCTTCTCACCCTTCTTCAGCATCCTGCTCTGGGCGGGCCTGCTCTACGTCATCACCTTCCCGTTCTACGACCGTGCCACCCGCGGCATCCCCGACAAGCCCCTGGGCCGATTCCTGCGGAAGCTCCTGGCGGGCGCCTTCGCCCTGGGTTCCGTCCTGGTCGTGGTCATCCCCCTGGTATTCCTGGGCTCCACCCTGCTGGGCCAGGCTCGGGAGCTCATCCACTCGATCAACGAATTCCTGGAGCGGAATCCGGACTTCTTCCGGACCCTGGACACCGGCGGTCTGGCGGTCCGCCTGCGGGATACATCCGGGGGCCTTATCGACCTGACAGGGGTGGACCTGATGGCGGAGCTGTCCGGGGCGATAAGCCGCGGGGCGGAAACGTTCTTGTCCGTCTCGGCGACCCTGCTTCGAGACACCGCGGGTTTCGTGGTTTCCCTGGCATTCCTGACCTTCACCCTCTACTTCTTTTACGTGGACGGCAAGGACCTGATCCGCACCTTCGTGAACGCCGTTCCCATCGAGAACGCCTATACCGCCGCCTTCCTCCGGAGATTCGGGGAGGTGGGAAAGCATCTCTTCCGGGGTTACCTGCTCGTGGCGCTCTACCAGGGAACCGCGGCCTTCCTGATCTTCCTGCTCTTCGGGGTGAAGGGGCCCCTGCCCCTGGGGCTCCTCACGGCCATCGCCTCCTTCGTGCCCATGGTGGGAACCACCCTGGTGTGGGGGCCCGTCGGGGTGGCGCGGATCGTCTCCGGGGATCCGACGGCCGGCATAGCCGTCCTGATCCTCTCCTTCATCCTGGTGTCCGGAGTGGACAACCTCCTGCGCCCCCTGCTCCTCACGGAGCGTATCAAGATCCACCCCCTGCTGGTTTTCTTCTCCATCATGGGGGGCCTCCAGCTCTTCGGATTGAACGGCCTGATCCTGGGGCCCATGATGCTTATGCTATTCTTCACGGGGGTGGACCTGTTCGAGGAGGCGTACGGAACCCGGAGGCCCGGGCACGGCGGGAATCCGGACGCGGCCGAATCCGGGGATGGAGAGGGTGCGGCTGCCGGAGCGGCCGAAGGAGCCGGTCCGGAAGCCGCGCCTTCGAGGCCGGACGGGGCTCCGGAGGGCCCGGAGACGGGCGGTTCTAGCGGTCCAAGGCCTCCAGGAAGGAATCCTCGATAGGTTTGTCCCCCGAGGTATGGCCCAGGCGGCGGTCCGGGCGGTTGGCGCCGTGGAAGTCGCTGCCCGCGGTCACCCGGAACCCCAGATCCCGGGCCATCTTCTCGAGTCGCTGGCAGTGCCCGGGCTTGGCGGTCGGGTGCCAGGCCTCGATCCCCGCGATCCCAAGATCCTTCCACTCCAGGAAGAGGGTTCCCAGGCGGGTCCAGGACACGAACAGGGACAGGGGATGGGCCACCACGGGCAGGCCCCCGGCCTCGTAGATCACCCGGACCGCTTCCTTCAGCTCCAGACATTCCTTGGCCACGTAGAAGGGCCGTCCCTTTCCCAGATACTTGTCGAAAGCGTCCTGCTTCTTCCGGACCACCTTCCGGGAGATCAGGAAATCCGCGATATGGGGACGGCCGACCATCCCCCCGGCGGCGGCGTCCCGGAGCTCCCCGTAATCCCCGTCGATCCCCGCCGCCCGCATCCGTTCGAAGATGCGCTCGTTCCGCTCGTCCCGGGACCGGGCCAGGCGCCCCGCCGCTTCCCGGATCGCCCCCTCCGTGTCCTTGAGGTCCAGGCCCAGGAGGTGGAACTCACCGGGGGAAAAGGCAACCTCGATCTCCACGCCCGGGATGAAGCGGATGCCCCGCCGAAGCGCCTCCGCCCGGGCCTCCGGCAACCCGGCCAGGGTGTCGTGGTCGGTGAGGGCCAGGGCCTTGAGCCCGCGGTCTGCGGCCAGGTCGGCCAGGGAAGCGGGGTCGTAGGTCCCGTCGGAGGCCGTGGAATGGGTGTGAAGGTCGATCACCGGGCCAGCTCCCCGGACCGGCCGAAGACCCGGACCGGGACTCCCGGAACGCGGCGGGCGACGAGGTCCGCCGCGGCCTGGAGGCTGCCCTCGGGCAGGGGGGAGGTCCGCCCCTCCGGGGAAGGCCGGGCCTGGGTGTACAGGTGGATCTCCAGGAACCGTGCCCCCCGGTCCAGGAGGGACCCGAGGAGGCCGGCGTATTCCGAAACCTCGGCATCCGAGGGACCCGGCCCGTCCAGGGTGCAGAGCATGGTCTGGATGATGACCGCCCGGGAACGGGAAAAGGATAGGATCCCCTCCACCACCTCCCGGAACGGGACGGAGCTCCGGCTCAACATCGCGTACCGGTCCTGGTTACCCCCGTCCAGCTTTGCCCAGATCCGCAGGCCCGCCTGGTCCACGTACCGTCCCAGGAGGTCCGAGGTGTCCGGATGCCCCAGGGTCGTGGAATTCGTGATGACCACGAGGTCCGCAGACGGGGCGTGGCGGTCCCGGGCTGAGCGGATGGAGGCCAGGGCGGCCCCCAGGTGAGGGGAGAGGGTGGGTTCTCCGCTTCCGCTCAGGGTAAGGTCCCGCAGGGGCAGTTCGGGGGGGAAGGAGGGGAAATCCACCTCGAAGAACTCCGCGAGCTCCCGATCCAGGTCCCCGGGCCGGAAGGGATCCTCCCCGGAGAACGGGAAGATCTCGCAGTACGGGCAGTCGAAGTTGCAGGTCTTGCGGTCCGGGAAAAGGTCCACCCCCAGGGACAACCCCCCGGAGCGGCGGGAGACCACGGGGTAGATCAGCTCCAGGGGCTTCCACATATGCACAGACTACCCCCGGGGCCCGGGAATGGACAAGGAGGAAGTCCGGGAACCTGCACAAGCTTCGGAACACCGGGACCGATGTACCCTCTTGACATATAACCTCCGAGCGTGTTTCTATGCAGAGTATGATTACCCTGGGTACGGAACTCCGGGAGCGCCTCCATCATCACGGGCACCACGGGTCGCGGTCGCGACGCGGCGGGAGGTAGGATCGTACCGAAAGGTGCATCGAACCGAACGACGGGGCGCCGACCGCGAGGTCGGCGCCTTTTATTTAGGGACGCCGGCCGAAGGGAACCGGCGCCCCCTTTTTTTTGCCGGGTGCGGACCATCCGGCAAACTCGACGAAGCACAGCTTCGTCGCCGTCGCGGCCTCCAACGGCCGCGACGCGAAAGGACGGATATGGACGAAGCGAAGGTCTTGAAGATCGCCCTGCCCAAGGGGCGCATGCAGGAAGGGGTGTTCCGCCTCCTTTCGGACGCGGGACTGCCCATCAAGGGGGACGATCGGGACTACCGACCCCGCCTGCCCTCCCCGGATCTGGACGCCAAGATCCTGAAACCCCGGAACACCCTGGAGATGCTCCATGCGGGCACCCGGGACCTTGGATTCGCGGGTTCGGACTGGGTCGAGGAGCTGGGGGTTGAACTGACGGACATGCTGGACACGGGGCTGGATCCCGTCCGCCTGGTGGCCGCCGCCCCGGTGGCCATCCTGGTGGACGGCCGGCTTCCCCGCCGCCCACTGGTGGTGGCCAGCGAGTACGAGAACATCGCCCGCCGATGGATCGCGGGCCGGGACCTGGACGCCACCTTCGTCCGGTCCTACGGCGCCACCGAGGTCTTTCCCCCGGATGACGCGGACTGCATCGTGGACAACACGGCCACCGGGTCCACCCTCCGGGCCAACGGCCTGGAGATCGTGGACGAACTGCTGCGGAGCTCCACCCGCCTGTACGCCAATCCCAAGGCCCTGGAGGATCCCTGGAAGCGGGATACCATCGAAGCCATCGTCCTGCTTTTGCAGAGCGTCCTTACCGCCCGCAGCCGGGTCATGCTGGAACTGAACGTGGATTCCTCCAAGCTGGACTCGGTCATCGCCATCCTGCCCTGCATGCGGGAGCCCACGGTCTCCCCCCTGCGGGGAGGGGACGGGTACGCGGTCAAGGTGGCGGCGCCCCGGGATTCCCTGGCCGCCCTGATCCCGGAGATCCGGAGACGGGGCGGGACGGACATCATCGTCACCCAGCCCATGAGGATCGTCCCGTGAACGCCCTGGACGAGCGGGACGGATACCGGGCCCAGCAAAAACCCGTCGTGGGCTACATCCCCCCCGCCCGGGACCCCCGGATCCGGTGGTTCCTGGACGCCAACGAGGGCCGCCCCTCCCGGGCCGCCCTGGCCGCCCTGGCCGGGGCGGGCACGATGGAGACCGCCCGCCGCTACCCCCGGACCGCGGAACTGGAGGCGGTCATCGCGGCCCGGCCCAAGGCGGGATACGAATCCCTGCCCCCCTCCCGGGTCCTGGTTACCGCGGGAGGGGACGACGCCATCGCCCGGGCCTGCCGGGTCTTCCTCAAGCCCGGGGACAGCCTGATCGTTTTCGAGCCGGCCTTCGAGATGTACGCCATCGGGGCCCGCCTTTGCGGGGCCTGTACGGTGGGGGTACCCTGGCCGCCGGGAGAGCCCTTTCCCCTGAAAGCCGCGATCGAGACGGCCCGATCCCGCCGGGCCGCCGCGCTTGCCCTGGTCAACCCCGCCAACCCGGCGGGGGGCCTGGCCTCCCCCGAGGAAACCCTGGAGCTCATGGACGCCCTGCCGGAGACCAGCGTCTGGGTGGACGGGGCCTATGCGGACTTCTCCCGCACCGATTCCATGGCCGCGGCCCTCTCCCGGCCCAAGGGCCTGGCCCTGCGGTCCTTTTCCAAGACCTACGGCCTGGCGGGCCTGCGGGTGGGCTGGGCGGCGGGCTCCCCCGAGACCGTCGCGGCCCTCCGCGCGGCGGGGGATCCCTTCCCCGTGGCGGGCCCCTCCCTGGCAACGGCCCTGGCGGCCCGGAGCCCCGAGGGGGAGGCCCAGACCTCCCGCATCGTCGCCCGGTTGGTGCGGGAGCGGGAGACCCTGTACCACCTGCTGGGCACCCTCGGGGCCCGGCCCTACCCGTCGGAGACGAATTTCGTCCTGGCCCGGGTCCGGAACCCCGGGGGCCTCAAGGAGGCCCTGGCCGACCGGGGCGTAGCGATCCGGGCTTACCCCGGACGCCCGGGCCTCGAATCCATGATCCGGATCAGCGGTCCCGCGGACCGGGAGGGCTTCGGTGTCCTCGCCCGGGCTTTGCGGGAATCCAAGGAGTACCTATGAGCGGAACCGATTCCGGCCCTGCCCCTCGAAGAGCGGCTCTCACGCGGGAAACGAAAGAAACCCGGATCGAGGCCTCCCTGGACCTCCGTCCCGGGGAAGTCAAGGTCGATACGGGCATCGGCTTCCTGGACCACCTCCTTTCCTCCCTGGCCTTCCACGGCGGCTTCTCCCTGTCCTTGGTCTGCCGGGGGGACCTGGCCGTGGACGACCACCACTCCGCGGAGGACTGCGGCCTGGTGCTGGGGGACCTGGTCCGCCAGGCCCTGGGGGACCGGTCGGGGATCCGCCGCTTCGCCGACGCCTGCGTCCCCCTGGACGAGGCCCTGGCCCGGGCGGTGGTGGACATCTCCGGCCGGCCCTTCGCCCGGGTCGACCTGAAGCTGGCCCGGGACTCCATCGGAACCCTGGCCTGCGAGAACATCCCCCATGTGATCACAAGCTTCGTAACACGGGCGGGGATCACGGTCCACCTGGAGGTCCTGTACGGGGACAACGACCACCACAAGGCCGAGGCGGCCTTCAAGGCCCTGGCCCGGGCTCTCCGGGAGGCCTGGTCCCCGGCGGGCTCCGGCCAGGTGCCCAGCGCCAAGGGAGTCCTGGGATGAGGATAGCCGTGATCCGGACCGGCACCGCCAACCTGGCCTCCGTCCTGGCCGGGCTCCGGAGGGCCGGGGCGGAACCCTACATCACCGATGAGCCCGGTGACATCCTTCGGGAGGACCGGGTGATCCTGCCCGGGGTGGGATCCTTCGGTGCGGCCATGGCGGAGCTCCGGGCGCGGGGACTGGATCGCGCCTTGGCGGAGCGATTCCGAACCGGCAAGCCCCTGGCGGGATTCTGCCTGGGCATGCAGCTGTTCTTCGAGGCCAGCGAGGAGAGCCCGGGGGTCCGGGGGCTTTCGCTTCTGCCCGGGACGATCCGGAAATACCCGGAATCCGTCCGGACCCCCCGGCTGGGCTGGGGCTCCGTCCTTCCCGATCCCGGCCCCGGATGCCTGAAGCCCGGCTGGGCGGCCTTCGCGAATTCCTACCGCCTTGTCGAGCCGCCCCCGGGGCTGCGTACGGCCTGGGCGGACTACGCGGGCCCCTTCGCGGCGGCCCTGGAACGGCCGGGGCTCCTCCTCTGCCAGTTCCACCCGGAGCTCTCCGGGTCCTGGGGGACGGCCCTCCTGTCCCGGTGGATCGAGGGCGCAGGGAAGGGCGCCGCCGAGGACTGGACCGACGGAGCGCGGCGGGCCGACGGATTCGCGGCCGAGGCCTCCGGGGTCCGGACCTCCCGCCCCCCCTCGGAGCCCCTGCCGGGGACCCGGTCCGTCCGGGTCATCCCCTGCCTGGACGTGGACGCCGGGAGGGTGGTCAAGGGCACCCGGTTCCTGGACCTCAAGGATGCGGGGGACCCCGCCCAGCTGGCGGCCCGGTACGAGGCCGAGGGGGCCGACGAGATCGTCCTTCTGGACATCACCGCCGGAATCGAGGGCCGGGCCACCCGGGCGGATACGGTCCGCCGGGTCCGGGCAGCCCTGGGCATCCCCCTGACCGTGGGGGGCGGAATCGGATCGGTTGGGGACGCGGCGGTCCTCTTCGAGGCGGGGGCGGACAAGGTGTCCGTGAACTCCAAGGCCGTACGGGATCCCTCCATCCTGACCGAGCTGGCGGATCGCTTCGGGGTGCAGGCGGTGGTGATCGCCGTGGACGCCGCGAGGCGACCGGACGCCGCAAGGCGACCGGACGCCGCGGGCCGCCTGCCCGGCACCCGGCCGGAGGGCGCCTCCCCCTGGGAGGTCACCGTGGACGCGGGCCGGACCCGGACGGGGATGGACCCCGCCGCCTGGGCCCGCCGGGCGGCGGAACTGGGCGCGGGGGAGGTCCTCCTGACCGGGCGAGACCGGGACGGCACGGGCCTGGGCTACGACCTGGACCTTGTGGCGGCGGTGGCCCGGGCGGTGCCCGTGCCCGTGGTTGCCTCCGGGGGGGCAGAAACCCCGGAGCAGATGTACGAGGGAGTCGCGGCCGGGGCGGCCGCGGTCCTGGCGGCCGGGGCCTTCCACTTCGGCCGCCGCACGATACGGGAAGTCAAGGCGTTTCTCGCGGAGAAGAAGGTGGAGGTAAGACCATGATCGTTCCTTCCATAGATCTGATGGGCGGCCGGACGGTCCAGCTCGAGGGGGGCGAGGCCCTCAAGATCGACGCCGGGGATCCCCGGCCCCTTGCGGCGGATTTCTCCCGGGTGGGGGAGATCGCCGTCATAGACCTGGACGCGGCCCGGGGCGAGGGGGACAACCGCCGCCTGGTGGAGGAACTCGTCGCGGCCTACCCCTGCCGGGTGGGCGGGGGCATCCGGGACTACGATGCGGCCGTCCGCCTCCTGGACGCTGGAGCCCGGAAGATAATCCTGGGCACGGCGGCGGAGCCGGACCTCCTTTCGCGTCTGCCCCGGGACCGGGTGATCGCCGCCCTGGACGCCCGGAACGGCGAGGTGGTGGTGGAGGGTTGGCGGACCCGCACCGGGG
Source organism: Spirochaetota bacterium (assembly GCA_041306765.1). GTDB lineage: Bacteria > Spirochaetota > Spirochaetia > Treponematales > UBA12059 > JAAYUR01. The sequence continues at coordinate 13,240 of JBFZER010000257.1, forward strand.
CCTCCGTGGCGGACCGGATCCGGGAACTGGCCCCCCACGTCGGGGGCTTCCTGGTCACCACGGTGGAGCGGGAAGGCCGCATGGCCGGGGCGGACCTGGCCGGGGCGGCCCAGATCGTCCGCATTGCCCGGGAATGCCGGGAGGACCTCCGGGTGACCTGGGCGGGAGGGGTGACCACGGCGGCCGAGGTGGCCGAGTTGGACCGCCTGGG
>JBFZER010000258.1:0-5402 GCA_041306765.1 Spirochaetota bacterium
GCCTCCTTCGGGATCACCCCCGTACGCGGCGTTTCCGGTCCGGTGCGCCCCGCCGCGGAGGCCTGGGCGGCCGGAAGGCTTACCGACTCCGGCGAGGTATGCGCCCACGACCACGAAGGACATGACTGCTCGCACCACTCCTGATTGCGGGATATACTGGAAGCCGGAGGCTCGCGAGCCTGACATACATCAGGCTCACGGCGACGAAGCCCTTCGGGCTTCCTCGAAACATACCATGAACAAACCATGGCGGCCGGCTCCTTTTCCTGCGCTCCTCCTAACCACCGCGGCCCTGGCCGCGGCCTCCCTGTCGTCCTGCGCCGGGATGAGCGGGAGCGCCTACGAACGCTCAGCAGAATCCGATTCCTCCGCCGCGGCGATCGCGGCCCAGCGCAAGAAAGACGCCCCTCCCCCGTCCCAGCCCCGCGCCCCCCCGGCACCCGACACCGGAACCTCGGGCTTCCTGTTCTTCGGCCCCCCGCCGCCCCGGGGATGGATCACGGTCCGCGGCCTTCCTGCGGGCGCGACCCTCTACGTGGACGGACGCCCGTACTCCGGAGCTTCCGTCGGGGTCGATTCGGGGGAGCGCCTGATCGAAGCCCGGGCCTTCGGCTACGAACCCTGGTCGGCCTGGGTGGTCGTCGGCATCGGAGGGACGGTCGAGCTCGAAGCCCGGCTGCTCCCGGCCCTGTTCCGGCTAGGCTCCCTGGAAGCCCTCCCTCCTTCCTTCGATCCCGGCGCTCCGGGCGCACTGGGCCGGACCCGGCTGGAATGGACGGTTACCGCGCCCGGGCGCGCGGACCTCTCCGTCCGGGAAGCCTCGGGGCGGGAGGTCTACGGGATTACCGGGATACCCCTGGACTCCTCGTCGGGACGAGCCGCCTGGGACGGCCGGGATTCCACCCGCCGCGCGGTCCCGCCCGGCGTCTACTACGCCCGCCTGGCCGCGGTCGGGGAGGACGGCTCGGCTTCCTCCCTGGAGACCGCCGTGGAAGTGACGCCGGAAGCGGCCCCCCAGCGTTTCTCAAGCCTGCACGGCGGGTTTTCCGGCGCCCTCTTCGCCCCGGACGCCCGGGTCCTGCCCGGAGGTTCCTTCCAGGCCGCGGCGGGGGCCTACCTCCTGTCCACCCCCCAGGGGGCCGACTCGGACGCCCGGGTCCCCGCCTTCGCGGGTGTCCGGGTCGGAGGGCTGTTCGGGGGTACATCGGAGCTCGTGGTATCGGGGCTGTGGGTTCCCTACTTCGGGTATTCCGGGGCGGACCCGTCCTGGGGATCCATCGCGGTCTCGGTCAAGACGTCCCTGGCCGCGGGACCCCGCGCCGCGGCCGCCTTCCTGGCCTCCGCCTGCGTCGGAAGTTTCCTGGACGAGGCGTCTTCCGGCTATCCGCCCGCCTGGGACGGTCCGGCCCGCTACCCGGGTCTGGGAGCCGGACTCGTGCTGGAAGCCTCCACACGGACCTCCCGGGTCTTCGGCAGCCTCCAGATCCACGCCTCGACCTACTACCCGGACTGGGACGACGGCCCCTGGACTACGCCGGGGCTCTTCGCCTGGGCCTACGGCCGGGCGGGGGCGGAGGCCCTGATCCCCGGCGTGCTGGGAGGCGACCTGGCCCTGGCCCTCTCGGCCGCAGCCCGGACCGAACCCTTCGGAGGACGGACGGGCTTCCGCCCTCCCCTTTCCGTGGGCGCCGAAATCCACTGGTACGCCCCGGAATCCGGCCTGGTCCTCTCCGCCTACGCCGCGGGGGAATGGGCCGCCTTCTCCAGCTGGTACTACGCGGGGGGCTTCGGGGTGGGGTTCGCGTTCTAGGGGAACGTCTTTCTGGAATTAACCACGGAGATCACGGAGGGCACGGAAAAGAAAGCCTGGAACCACAGGTCCAACAAGATGGACAAGATGGAAAAAGATTAACAAGATCAGAAACCTGGAAAAACACCCAAGTTCAACACACTCCCCTCATCTTCATCTTGTTAATCTTGTCTGATCTTGTCGATCCTGTTGGATCTATTATCCAACCTCGATGATTCCTGTCCTCCGTGGTGAGTCCTGAAAATTATATTTAAACTTACATGCCGTACGGGAACAGCGCGCCCTGCTTGTCCCGGAGGCGCTCGGCGATGGTGGCGGCTATGGCCCGGAAGTCCGCGGATTCCTCCACGAAGTCCAGGCGGTCCCCGGGCACCACCAGGACCGGGGCCCGGTCGAAGCCCTCGATCCACTCCTCGTAGAGCCGGTTGAGGCCCGCCAGGTACTCGTCCGGTATGGACACTTCGAAGTCCCGGCCCCGCTTGGCGATCCGCTTCTTCAGGGTGGGGACGGAGGCCCGGAGGTAGATGACCAGGTCCGGAGGCGGCAGGAGGGCCGCCACGGTGGTGTAGAGCTCCCGGTAGGTGGACCAGTCCCGGCCGCTCATGGCCCCCTGCTCATGCAGGTTCCGGGCGAAGACTTCGGCGTCCTCATAGAGCGAGCGGTCCTGCACCACCGAGCAGGGATCGTCCATGAGGGCGCGGTGGGTTTTCACCCGATGGGTCAGGAAGAAGAGCTGGCTCTGGAGGGCCCAGCGTCCCATGTCCGCGTAGAAGTCCGATAGGTAGGGGTTTTCCGCCACGGGCTCGTAGTAGGGCCGGAACCCGAGGCGCTGGGCCAGGAGGCCGACCAGGGTCGACTTGCCCGCGCCTATGTTACCCGCCAGGACCAGGTACTTCCTCATCCCCGCTTTTTCTTCACGTCCTCGGCCTTGCGGGAGATCCGGTTCCACACCGCGGAGAGCCCCATGGCCTTCTTGGCTGCCGACAGGGTGGCCCGGGCTTCCTCCCGCATCCGGAGGGTCCCGTCGTACACCACCTCGTCCGCCAGGCCCGACTGGGCCTCGTACCTGGCCCGGCGCTCCCGGAGGGGGTCCAGGAAGGCGTTCAGGGCCGTGGCAAGCTTCTCCTTCACCTCCACGTCCCCGACCTTGCCCGCCCGGTACCGTACCTTGAGGTCCTCGACCTGGGCCTTGTCGGGGTTGAAGGCGTCGTGGTACTGGAAGACCGGGTTGCCCTCCACCGTGCCCGGTACGTCCGCGCTGATCCGCTTGGGGTCCGTGTACATGGACATGACCCGCTTGTGCACGGTCTTCTCGTCGTCGGACAGGAAGATGGCATTGTTGAGGCTCTTGGACATCTTGGCGTTCCCGTCCAGGCCGACCAGGGAGCCGAACTCGCCCTCCATGACATCGGGGACCGGGAAGACCTCTCCGTAGAGGTTGTTGAAGCGCCGGGCGATCTCCCGGGTCAGCTCCACGTGGGCCACGTTGTCCTTTCCCACGGGAACCAGGTGGGCCCGGGGCAGGAGGATGTCCGCGGCCTGGAGGACCGGGTAGCCCAGGAGTCCGAAGGGCATCTCGTCCAGGCCGGCCCCCCGGGCCATCTCCTTGAGGCTGGGGATGCGGGACAGCCGGGGTACCGTAACCAGGTTCTGGAAGAAGAGGGAGAGCTCCACGACCTCGGGAACCGCGGACTGGAGGTAGATGACGCTCCGGGCCGGATCGATGCCGCAGGCCAGGTAGTCCAGGACCGCGGAGCGGACGTTGTCCGCCAGGCCCTCGATGTTGTCCTTCTCGGGCTTGGTGGTCAGGGTGTGAAGGTCCGCGATGATGAAGAAGCAGTCGTACTCGTCCTGGAGCCGGACACGATTGGCCAGGGAGCCGACATAATGTCCCAGATGAAGTTTTCCGGTGGGGCGGTCGCCCGTGAGAATCCGCTTGCGTTCCATGATCGGGCATCATAGCCCGGGAGGCGGGTCTCGGGCAACAGGAGGCGGGTCAGGAGCGGGCTTCGGGCCGGTCGTCGTCGAAGCGGACGGTGCACTCCAGTCCCGGAGCGTTGCGGAAGGCCAGGTTTCCCCGAAGCTGGCCTTCCGCCAGGATCTTCACCAGCCGGAGCCCCAGCCATTCCCGGGGCAGGTCGTCCGGGTCCACCTGGAGCCCCGGCCCGTCGTCGGAAACGGACAACTCCACCCGGCCGTCCTCGAGCCTCCGGGCGGATACGGTCACCCGGCCGAGCCTCCCCGGCGCCGCCGCATGGGTGATTGCGTTATCCACGAGCTCGGCCAGCAGGATGCCGCAGGGAACCGCGGCGTTGATGTTCAGGTCCACGTCCCCCGAATCCAGCGCCAGTTCCACGACCGGATCCCCGGATCCCGCCCGGCCCAGCTTTGCCAGGAACCGGGACAGGAATTCCCGGAGGGAGACGCGCGAGATATCCCGGGCGGAGTACAGGCTGCCGTGTACGGAGGCGATGGCGGACACCCTCCTGCGCATGCGGTCCGCGATTCGGTCGATCTCGGGGGACCCCCCCCGGTCCGCCTCGAGCATGAGCAGGGACAGCACCACCTGGAGGGTGTTGTTGATCCGGTGGTATAGCTCCTGGATGAGGAGATCCCGTTCGGCGATCGCGGTCCGCAGTCCTTCCTCCGCACGCTTCTCCTCGGTCACGTCGCGGATGATGCCGAACAGCCGTTTCTTGGTCCCGTCCCACAGGGCCCGGGAGTGCAGATCCAGGACGGACCCGTCGTTCCGCCTCCGGATCTTGAACTCCACGTCGTAGGGCGCGCCATGGAGGATGTGATCCTCCCTCGCCTTGTCCAGGAGGGGGCGGTATTCCGGGAGGGGCACGGTCTCGATTTCTCCCACGGTGAGGTTGTCCCGGGGCACTCCGTAGATCCTCGCGGCTCCCTCGGACCCCGTGACGGTCCGGGTGGCGTAGTCGAATTCCCAGCTCCCGATCCTGGCCATCTCCTCGGCCCGTTCCAGGAGGAAGGCGCTCTTGCGCTCCCGGGCCGCGGTCTCCGCGGCAACCGTGATGTCCCGGCAGATCATGACGAGGGCCGGGCTCCCCCCCGCCTCCAGGCGGGAGGCGGAAAGCTGGTATCTCCGCTCCTCGCCGGACTTGGTGCGTAGGCGGGCTTCGAAGCCCCGTACCGTCGATCCGGCGCGCAGCAGGGAGGCGAACCGCTCGCGCTCCCCGGGATCCGCCCAGATGCCCAGGGCGAGGCTGGATTTGCCGAGCGCCTCCTCCCGGGAGTACCCGCTCTGCTCGACGAAGGCCGCGTTGACCTCGATGAAGATCCCGTCCTCGATCGAGGAAACCGTGATGATATCGGGGGTAGCCTCGAATACGGCCTGGAGGAGCCGTTCGCGGTCCCGGAAGGGGGAATCGTCCATGAGGTAAGTCTTGCGTATCTCCGGAGGAATGCAAGCCGTCCCGCGGTTCCCGGCGCCGTGAAGAAATACGGGCCGCCCACGGCCCGTATTTCTTCACGCTCAGTCCTCCAGGAACAAGCCCCCGCTGCCCAGGGAGTCCGCCTTGGAGCCGAAGAACTGCCCCAGGGGCGAACCGGCGGAGGCGTACTTGAACAG
>JBFZER010000259.1:0-7950 GCA_041306765.1 Spirochaetota bacterium
ACGTCATCGTGATCTCCGCCCTGGAGGAATCCGGGAGCGTAGCCCGCTGCCTCCGGCTGGGAGCGGAAGACTACCTCCCCCGGGAGTTCGATCCGGTCGTCCTGCGCGCCCGGATAGAGTCCTGCCTGGAGCGGAACCGCCTGCGCGCCCGGGAGCGGCTCTCCCTGCAGGCAGTGGCCGCCGCCCAGCGGCGCCTGGCCGCGGAACTCCGGAGGGCCGCGGACTATGTGCGGAGCCTTCTGCCCCGCAGGGTGCGGTGGCGGGAGCTTCGCACCGAGTGGGTCTTCCTTCCCTCCCGGGACCTGGGGGGCGACGCCTTCGGCTACACCCGGCTGGCGGACGGACGGATCGCCCTCTTCCTGCTGGATGTGAGCGGCCACGGCATCGAGGCGGCCCTTCTGTCCGTGAGCATCCTGAACCGCGTCAATTCCCAGTCCCGGGCGGATCCTGCCCTCTGGGATCCCGGGAGGATCCTGTCCGACCTCAACGCCGCCTACCGCAGCGAGGACCAGAACAGCCTCTACTTCACCGCGTGGTTCGGGCTCTGGGATCCGGATTCCCGGCGCCTGCGGTACTCCAGCGCGGGCGCCCCCCCCGCAGCCCTGCTCCCGCCGGACGGACCCGTCCGGAAACTCCGGACCGAGGGCCCCGCGGTGGGCGTGGTCGAACGTGCTCCCTTCGAATGCGCCGAGGCGGAGATCCCCCGGAATTCCGTCCTCTACCTGTTCAGCGACGGAATCTACGAGGCCCGCCGCTCCGACGAACGCATCCTGGGCCAGGAGGAGTTCCTGGGAATCCTGGAGGAGGCCACCCGCCGGTCCGGGACTTCCGGGGTGGACGGGATCATCGAGGCGGTTCGGGCGGCCTGCGGCCAATCGCAGTTCGAGGACGACGTGTCCCTGGCCGGGTTCTTTTTCGATGCGTGACCTGGTCCTCCGGGCGCCCGACGACCTCCACGTCCACTTCCGTTCCATGCCGGAGCTCCCACGGTACGCCCTCCGGACCTCCGCCCTCTTCGACCGGGCCCTCCCCATGCCCAACACCCTGCCCCCCCTGGCGGACGGGACCTCGGTGGCCGCCTACGCCGCCGCCCTCCGGACCGCCGCCCCGACCCTGGCCCTGGTCCTCAGCTTCAAGCTCCTGCCCGGCATGGGCTCCGAAGTCGTCCGCGCCTGCGCAGCCGCAGGGGCCCGGGTCGGGAAGTACTATCCCGCGGGTGTCACCACGAACTCGGGCGACGGAATCCGGGAACCCGGGGAGATACGGGAGGCCCTCTCGACCATGGAGGACCTGGGACTCGTCCTGTCCATCCACGGGGAGGATCCCGCGGCCCCGGTCATGGACCGGGAGAGGACCTTCCTGCCCACGGCGGCGAGAGTGCTTGCCGGATATCCCCGGCTGAGGGTGGTGCTGGAGCACCTGTCCACCCGGGAAGCCGCGGACTTCGTGCTCGCGGGTCCGGACCGGCTGGGAGCCACCGTGACGGCCCACCACCTGTCGTTCACGACCGACGACCTCGCCGGGCAGGCCTTCGACCCCCATCTGTTCTGCAAGCCCGTCCTGCAGGCCGAGCCCCACCGGGACGCCCTGCGCCGAGCCGTCCTGGACTGCGGGCGGATCTTCGTCGGAAGCGACTCCGCGCCGCATCCCCGGTCCCGCAAGGACTCGGGCAGGATTCCCGCGGGAGCCTACACCGCACCCACGGCGCTCTCCCTGCTTGCCTCCGCGTTCGAGGAGGAAGGAGCCCTGGACCTCCTGGAGGACTTCGTATCCTCCCGGGGGGCCGCATTCTACGGTCTTCCCCGCAACCGGGGCCGGGTGCGGCTGGTCCGGGAACCCTGGAGGGTTCCGGACGAACTGGATGGGGTCGTGCCTGCAGCCGCGGGGAAAACCCTTGATTGGAAGGCGGAGAGGGTGTAACCTATCGAGGTTCCCGGCCTTGGTATGTTGCGGGCCTCGAACCGGGCCGGGCCGTCGAAACGAAAAACAGAATTTGGGAATGTTAACCTTTTTTACTCACAGAGGGATGCATGGACAGACCCCGAATTCTCATCGTCGAAGACGAGCCCTTGGCCGCCATGGAGATGCAGGAGACCCTGGAGGAGGCGGGCTACGAGGTTCCCGAGGTCATCGCCTCGGGGGACGCGGTCCTTCCGGCGGTCCTCCGGTGGAAGCCGAGCCTGGTCATCATGGACATCCGACTGGCCAGCTTCACGGACGGGGTGGACGCGGCGGAACGGATGCGGGTCCTCTCGGACGCTCCGGTCATCTACGTGACCGCCTACGTCGGGCGCGGCTCCCGGGACCGTGCGTCCCGTACCAAGCCCTACGCCTACCTGCTGAAACCCCTCGCGCCCGGCCTGCTCCGCAAGACCGTGGATCGCGCCCTGTCCGGGGGAGCTGCGGTGCCTTGAAGACACCGACACGTTCCGTATAAGCTCTGGCCATGATGATCCGCCTAACGGAAGCTCAGTGCCGCCACGCCATGTCCCGGGGGGAGTTCGGTCCGGACGTGGTCGGAACGGCCGCGACGGTCGCCGTAGTCCTGACTCAAGCCTGGTGTCCCCAATGGCAGTGGATGCGGTCCTACTTGGACAGCCTTCCGGATTGCCCGGACAGTCGGATCTACTACCTGGAATACGACCGGGAGCCGTTCTACGAGGAATTCCTGGGGTTCAAGGAGGACATCCTGGGTAACCGGGAGATCCCCTACGTCCGGTACTACCGGGAGGGCCGCATCGCGGGGGACGGCAACTACATCGCCAAGGACGGCTTCCTCAAAAGGCTCGGCTCGGCCGGGTAGCAGCCGGCCCGCTCTCTCGACGGAGGCCCCGGAAGCGGCGTGACCCGGCGCAATTCCGGCAACCCCTATCGAAGCTTGATCCTCATTCCCATGGCGGCATGCAGCATGCCGTGGTCGAAGAAGGACGGGGCGTCCGGATCCAGGACGTTGAACAGGGGCAGGAAGCCCCGGATGACGAACTCGAAGGTGAACCTCTCCTGAAGCCGGTAGGAAAGCCGCACCTGGGCCTCCGGGTAGAACCAGCGGAGCTTCTGATAGAACCAGGTTCCGATAGATCGAATATCCTCGACGGAGCCGGAATCGGCGGTCCGGAACGTCGCCCGGATCGCCAGGGCGGCCCCTCCGCCGAGGAGGGCCTCGAACCGGTCGGAGATCTCCCAGCGCCAGAGCACCGGGGCGTCCAGGAGGGCACCGATCACGAGGCCCGCGTCCGCGGTCTCCAGCTCCGTCGGGTGGGCCCGGAGATCGGCTCCCCACTCGTACTTGGTCCAGTAGATGTCCAGCCCGGGGTCGAAGGAAAGCCGGGGATTCTTCCGGAACGGGAAGCTCAGGGAAGCTCCCAGGGTGTTCACCCAGGCGTCCGGAGCCCCTACATTTCCGGTCACCACGTTGTTGATCAGTATGATCCCGATCCGGGGATGGATGGATTCGGGATCCAGGGCGAATCCGGAGACCGAGGCGAGGAGCATGGCCGCCGCCAGGAACGTCCTTTTCATGGGGCCCTCCATCCAGGAACTATACCACTCAGGGCGCGGGAAGCAAGACCACCCCGGATTCCTCGACGTTCGGGAAAACGCCGACCTCCCAGATCGCCAGCACTGCCCCCGCGAGCGGAACCGCGTCGCGGTACACGGCCCCCGGCATCGGGACGGGCAGGCGGAAGGAGGCCTCCGATCCCTCTCGGGCCACCGCCGCCACGGCGTTCCAGGCGACCAGGACGGTTCCGGACTCGGTGACCGCCCCCCGGAGCTCCACCGTGTCCTCGGGCGGCCCGTCCCCGAAGGTGAAGGAGGCCCGGGTCCCGTCCGCCAGGGACGCGGAGACGGTCACCGGGAATCCCTCCGGGGCCAGGACCCGGGCCGCCCGGCGCAGGCTGTCGGGCGCCGAGGTCAGCGGCCGGGGCGCGAGCATCCTCTCGAACTCCCCGCGCGCCAGTACGCGCACCGCCCCGGAGGTGGGATCGTAGCTGTGGAAGGAGCTCTCGAACCCTTCCGGAACCTCCCTGCGCAGCTGGAGAGCCCAGGAGCCGTCCGACCGGGGGAACAGGGCGAACAGGTTTCCGCCTGCGCCTCCCAGGCCTAAGTCGAAGGGGCGCGCCTCGGGTACCGGGTTTTCCAGGTCCGCGGCGAGGAGGAGGGAGGGGGGGTCCCGGAGGGGCTGGGTCTCGAAGAGGGGGTCGCGGTAGAGCAGGCAGTACAGGGTGCCGCCCCGGAGAAACAGGCCCCCCACACTGCGGCCCGGGAACTGGTTTCCGGCGTCCACTGGATCGATCCGATACCGGCGCCGCTCGGGATCGATCCGCAGTACCGCGAGCCCGGTCCGGTTCAGGGCGAGGAAGGCGGAACGACCGTCGGCCGCCGCCGCCGCCGCGGCGACGACCGGGGCTACGCCCGCCGGGACCCCCTCCTCCGCGGCATTTCCGGGAGCGGCGGTCACCAGGGGGGAAAGGCTTCCTCCGGAGAGGCGAAGGATCGCGCCTTCCGCGTAGGACTCCGGATACTCTTCGGGCTGCGCGGCGCGCCGGGCGCAGCCGGCAAAGGCCAGGCACGCGGCCAGGCAGAGCGCGGCGGCGATGCCGCCGCGGCAACGAAGCTTCGCTTCGCCGATCGCCCGGAACTCCGCCGCGCGGATCATCAGTAGTTCCTCGCGAAAATGGCCCGGTGCCGCGCGGCGGCAGAGCCGCCGCGGCCCATCAGTAGTTCCTCGCGAAGATCGCCCTGAATTTTGCGGGCGAGCCGCAGAGGGCGCACTTCCCGGAGACATTCTCCTGATCATCCAGGGGCATGCACCGAAGGGTGACCTTGGTCTCGGCCTTGAGGCGCGCCTCGCACTCCGGGCTTCCGCACCAGAGGGCTCGGGCGAAGCCGCCCCGGGCCTCGGCTGTGCCCTCGTTCTCCTCGCCGGCCTTGCCGTAGAAGGCCTTCAGTTCCTCGTAATCGGCAATATCCCGGGTGTTCGCCAGGCGGAAGGCTTTGGCCTTGTCGTACAGGTTCTTCTGTATGGCGTCCAGGAGTTCCCGGACCTTCACGGCCGCGTCCGCAGCGGCGATGACGATCTTCTCCCCCGTATCACGGCGCACCAGGACCGCTTTACCGGCCTCCATGTCCCGGGGCCCCGCCTCGATGCGCACGGGCACACCCCGCATCTCCCACTCCGCGAACTTCCAGCCCGGGGAGCTCGAGTCGTCCGTATCCGTGACGACCCGGACCCCCGCGGCCGTGAGGGCGGCCCGCATGCCCTCGGCATAGGACAGGACGGCGGCCTTGCTCTCGGTCTTGTAGATCGGGACGATGACAGCCTGCTCGGAAGCCAGGCTGGGGGGCAGGACCAGCCCCTTGTCGTCCGAGTGGGTCATGATGATCGCCCCGATGAGGCGGGTCGAGAGTCCCCAGCTGGTGGCCCAGGCGTAGTCCAGCTTGCCGTCCCGGGTCTGGAACTGGACGTCGAAGGCCTTCCCGAAATTCTGCCCCAGGAAGTGGCTGGTGCCCGCCTGGAGGGCCTTGCGATCCTGCATCATCGCCTCGATGCAGTAGGTGCTGACCGCGCCCGCGAACTTTTCCGCGTCGCTCTTCTTTCCGGCGATGACCGGCAGGCAGAGGTGCCGCTCCGCGACCTCGCGGTACACGTCCAGCATCCGCAGGGTCTCCTCCACGGCCTCCTTCTCGGTCTCGTGGGCCGTGTGGCCTTCCTGCCAGAGGAACTCCGCGGTGCGGAGGAACAGGCGGGTTCGCTTTTCCCAGCGGAGCACGGAGCACCACTGGTTGTAGAGCAGGGGCAGGTCCCGCCAGGACTGGATCCAGTCCTTGTACTTGGCCCAGATGATGGTCTCGCTGGTGGGCCGGATGACCAGGGGTTCCTCGAGCTCCTCCCCGCCGCCGTGGGTTACGACGGCCAACTCGGGGGCGAAGCCCTCCACGTGCTCCGCCTCCTTCTTGAGGAAGCTCATGGGGATGAGCAGGGGGAAGTAGGCGTTCTGGTGGCCCGTCTCCTTGAAGCGGCGGTCGTACTCGGCCTGGATCCGCTCCCAAATCGCATAGCCCCGGGGCCGGATGACCATGCAGCCCTTCACCGGCGAGTAGTCGGCGAGTTTCGCGTTGAGGACGATGTCGATGTACCACTGGGAGTAGTCGACTGCGCGGCTGGTGATCTTCTCGGCCATGATGCTTCCTTGGTTCGGAGTATGGATGAGGGATGAGACCGAAAAACGCGGGCGGGGTTCAATCGGGAGTCAGTGGTCCGTGATCAGTGGTCAGTGCGAGGACGAAGGCGGATTCCGCGACACGACGCGAGATTCGACGTCGTTTTTCCCACCTTCCATCCCACCTCCGTGATCTCCGTGCTCTCCGCGGTTCAATCCGGAGGAGTTGTCAAGGAATCCGGACGGTCTCCACCATGTAGCGGACCGATTCCCCGTCCTTGACCGTCATTCGTTTCTCCACGATGAAGACCACGGTCTTCTCGTCCGGGGTCACCAGGATGCGCCGGATGGCGTAACCGCGCACCCCCTTGCGCTTGATGCCGGGGTTGCCGGCCTCGAAGCGCTTGACCGCCCCGGTTTTCGAGGTGACGGACACGGAGATGCCGAAGGAGGACGTCACTTCGCCGCCCGCCTCCGTGGACGCCGGCCGAAGCAGGACTTCCCACTGGGCGTCGGTCTTGTAGTCCTTGAACGAAAGGGCGTCCGAGGGGGTCTGGCCGTTCACCAGGAGGTAGACGATGCGCCCCTGCCGGAGGGGATCTATCTTGTATTCCCTGAGCTTGGCCGCCCCCTGGTCTGCCAGGAGGGCGTAGAAGGCCGCCGCGGAATCCTGCCCCGGCTCCGGGCGGACTGCATAGGTCATCCGGGCGGTCCCCTTCCGCACGAAGTCGTTGGCCTTCGTGTCCACCACGAAGGTTTCCGCGTAGGGGGTGCCGGTCTGGGTATCCACGCCGTATTGTCCGAACATGTAGTAAGCCGAGTCGGGGGAGAATCCGAGGTTGACGAAGAATGCCACATCGCCCGCCCACAGGGGTGCGGCGACCAGGACCAGGGACAGGGACAGCGCACGCATTCGTTTCATCCGATGTACTCCTAGCGTATATATCGGAAGAAGGGCTTCTGCCTTCAACCGCTTTTTTTCCCGCCGGCTTCATAGTAAGCTCGGGGGATGACGATATCCTCCCGGACGAGGATCTACCGCCTCTGCTGGATCCTGGCCCTCGCCTTCGCGGCCGTAGCCGTCCTGGCCGCCTTGCTCATGGGTCCGGAAGCCCTGTCCGCTGCGGGCCGACTGCCGGGATTCCCCCCCGCCTCGCCCGGCCGGGGTTTCGACATCGTTTCCCGGTATCCCGGAGCCCTGCCCATCGCCGCGGGAACCCTGTGTTCCGTCTACGGGATCGCGGTGCTGTTCCTCCTGAGCTTCCGGTATTCCCGGACGATCTCCATGGAGCTCTTCTTCTTCGCTTTCTGGGCCCTCGCCCTTTCCTCGGAAATCCTCCGGACCGAGTCCCTGCGCGGCGCCCTCTGGGGGGCCTCGTTTCCCGAGCGGAACCTGGTGACCCGGCTGATCCTGTCCATGCGCTTTCTGGGCATATTTTCCCTGTTCGCGGGATCCCTGTACTCCGTCGGATATGCCGCGGACCGGCAGGCCGTCCCGATCGGAGCCGTGTTCCTGGCCTCCCTGGCCCTGGGAACCGGGCTTCCGGTCAATACAGGGACCTTCGGCCCCGATCTGCTCCAGCGGGTGGGATACGCCCAGCTGTACGGGTTCCTGTCCGCGGCGAGCTTCCTGGGGGCGATCGCGAATTATCTGCTGGCGGCAACGTGGACCGGGGAGGGGGGGTACCGCACCGCGGCCCTGGGCTGCGCCCTGGTTTTCGGCGGGGGACTCGCCCTCAGGGCTTCCGCGTCTCCCGCCTCGGTGCTGCTGGGCGCCCTGGGGCTCGCC
>JBFZER010000260.1:0-2685 GCA_041306765.1 Spirochaetota bacterium
TGTCAATCATCACCATAATGGAGCCACCGATAATCGCCGTAATGGAGCCAGTTGAAAAGGCTCCCAAAGGGTTCTCGGACCCCTCGTTGAATCAGTGGATTTCGCCTCCTTTCTGGGGTGCAGATTTTGTGGTTCTTTGACAGGTCGGCTTGTCGGATTTGAGATCCGGCTGTGCTTCCCGGTAGCTTTTGCCGTCGAGGACGACCTTGTAGGCGGCGTGGCGAAGCCGGTCGATGGTGGCGGCGCCGAGGATGCGGTTGGGGAAGGCATCGGGCCACTCGGGAATGTCCAGGTTTGAGGTGACGATGGTGCTCCTGCGCTCATACCGTTCCGAGATGACATCGTGGAAGTCCTCGTCCTGGGAGGTCTTCAGGGGTTTAAGTCCGAAGTCGTCGATGATGAGGAGATCAACGCCGGCCAGTTTGGCCAGTTGGCGGTCGAGGCCGTTGGTGGCCCGGGCGGCATGGATCTGGGCGAGCATCCGGGAAGCGGTGGTGAACAGGACGTCGTATCCGGCCCGGATGGCACAGTGCCCCAGGGCCTGGGCGATGTGGCTCTTCCCGGTGCCGCAGGGACCGACGATGAGGCAGCAGACCTTCTCCTCGATGAACCGGCAGGAGGCCAGTTCCGTGATCAGGGCGCGGTTGATGCCGGGATTGAAGGAGAAGTCAAACTCTTCCAGGGTCTTCTGGTTCCGGAAGTTGGCCCGGCGGATGGCCGAGGCGATCTTTTTCTGGTGCCTCCGGGCGACCTCGTCCTGGACGATGGTGGCCAGGAAGTCCATGTAGGAGACCTTCCCTTCGATGGCCTGTCGGTTTCGGGCCTCGATGGAATCGAGGATGCCGGAAAGGCGCAGTTGCTTGAGCATGGGGTTCAACTCGGGCATGGGGTTCATGGGCATCCTCCTTTCTCAGTGGATTTGAAGTTCCGCCGCCGGGCGCAGGAAACGCCCGCGGACGGTGTAGATGGCGGGAAGGGGGAGTCCGGAAGAAGGCGGCTCCTGGTCCAGGCCCATCTTCAGGATGTCCTTCACGGTGCGGTACCGGGGGTTGTCATAGAACAGGGCTCTTTGGCAGGCGCTCTCCAGGCGGACGGCCCCGTACTTTTTCCCCAGGCCGATGATGCCTTGGGCGGCCCTCAAGTTGTCCAGGACGCGGTCCCGGAAGAGATGTTCGATCAGCTGAAGACAGTGGGCACCGATCTCCCCGGCCTGGCGGAGACACCACTGAGGATCCCGCATCTTGAAGGCGATGGCCTCCGGTGGCAGGTGATCGTCGACGGTGGAGCGGGTTCCGGGCTTCTTCAGCCGGGGATGGACGGCCACCAGCTCCAGGTTGTGGAACATCTTGACCGTGGTGTCCGTGGCCTTGAGCCACAGTTTGCGATGGATCAGCGTATAGGGAGCCGAGTAATGGGCCTTCTCGAACTGGACGTGACAGTTGCCGTGCAGAGTCGCTTCGCACCAGACGGCAGCTTCCACGGGAACATCTGGCAGGGGCTTCAGGAGCACCTTCTCCGTCTCGGCGAAGAGGGTCAGCGGCTTCCGCCGGGTGGTGCCGTGAACGCGGTTCCCCGCCGTCTCCAGGATCCACTGTCTCAACTGGGCATTGGCGTCGGCCAGGGACCGGAACTCCCGGAGGGGGACAAAGCTCCTCTTGAGGTACTTGACGTTCGCTTCCACCTGCCCCTTCTTCTTGGGCTCTCCCGGCGGACAGGGGGAGATGACGAAGCCGTATCCCTCGGCCAGTTCCCCGTAGGAGCGCTGGACCGCTGGATCCCGGAAACAGGCCCGGATGATGGCGCACTTGGCGTTGTCGATGATCACCCGGGCGGGAACACCGCCGAAAAACTCGAAGGCCCTCCGGTGACAGGCCAACCACGTGTCAACCCGCTGATCCGGAACGACCTCGGCATACAGGTGACGGCTGAAACACAGGGTCATGACGAAGATCCAGCTCTTGATCCGCTCGCCGGTGAAGGCGTCGACGATGTCGGGACCCCGGCCGAAGTCCACCTGGACCGCCTCTCCGGGCTCAAAATCCAGGATGCAGGTCGCCTTGGCGGGATCTCTCCCGATCCGCTGCATCAGCCGGCACACGGACGAATAGCTTCCCTGAAACCCGTAGCGGCTGATCAGGGCCTGGTGAATGACGGTGCCGCGGACGCCGTCCCCGATCCACTTCCGGATCTGTCCTTCATACGGAAGGCTCAGGGACCGGTGGGTGGGGTTGTCGGCGGGGACACGCTCGATGACCGCCGACAGAACAGTGTCGTCCGGAAGCGGCCCTTCCCCGAGCCACCCTTGCGATTCGGCGGCAGCCCGAACCCGGGCGCACTTCGCCCGACCCATCAGCTTAGTCTGGGCGATGACCCGGTCACTCTGCCCCATGCGCATGCGGTGAATCACTTGACGATAATGGTACATCTCGAACCTCCTGTTGCCCATGACAGGCCCTCCCGGCGTTTGATATGCCGGGAGTCTAGCGAAGGAAACGGTTCGGTCCGAGACCTTTTTAGAAACCCTGTCGCGATGGCCCGTGTCCGACGGCTGAGCCGGGGTGGCTCCATTGCGCCGATCACCAAGTGGACTCATTGCGGCGATCATCAACTGGCTCCATTGCGCCGATTACCAAGTGGACTCATTACGCCGATTACGAAATGGCTCTATAGCAGTGACAATTAACA
>JBFZER010000261.1:0-2736 GCA_041306765.1 Spirochaetota bacterium
ATCCGCCTGGGCGAATCCACCGCCAAGCCGATGTTCACGGGCATCGGCCAGAGCCTGGTCCTGGGCGCCCTCCGCCTTTCTGACCCCCTGGGCTTCCTGCCCCGGACCGTGATCGTGCGCAACGGCGCCGCGGCGGACCGCCGGGAGATCCTGGCCCCGGAGGAAGCCTATCCCCTGGTGGCGGGCAATCCCTACTATCCCCGGGAGGTGTCCTTCTTCAAGGAGGTCGGACCCGGGGCCTGGATGTGGACCTGCTCGCCCAACGTCTCCATATCCGCCGACGCGGAGAAGATGGTCTGGACCCTGGAATTCCCGGAACAGGGGGTCCACTACATCGCGGCCTACGGGGTCAAGCCCTTCGCCAAGATGCAGCTCTACGGGCTCGACTATCCCATGGACCCCGCCTTCGAGAACTACAACGCCTCGGGCTACCTGTACCGGCGCGCCTCCAACGTCGTCTACTTCAAGATGCGCCACAAGTCCCGCACCGAGGACATCCGGATGTACTACTAGTCCGGCTGTCCTATTCCATCGGCCCGGGTTTTCAAGTACTATCCGGCTATCCATGCGCATCGAAATCCATTTCGCCGAGCCGGGGCTTGACGGCCGGGGAGCCGGCGTTTCCGAAAAGCTCTCCCGGGCCCTCGGCAAGCCGGTACGGGTATCCCTGGTCGACGTGATCCTCTCCGAACTCGACGTGCCCCGGGCCGCGGCGGTGGAGGCCTTCACGGACCCCGTGGTCCAGGTAGCCGCCCTGGACCAGCCGGCCGCCGCCCTCCTTCCGGGCTGGTCCGCCCTGGTCGAAATCGCCTGGAGGCCGGGGGTCACGGACACCCTGGCCATCACCGCCCGGGAGGCCCTTGCCATCTGCGGAGGCCCCACGGAGACCGAGTCAGCCGCCCTCCGGACCGCCCGTCAGTACCTCCTGTCCGGCGACATCGACCGGACCGAGGCCGAGCAAGCGGCCCGGCTCCTCCACAACCCCCTGGTGCAGGAGGCCCGGGTTCTCACGGTGACGGACTGGGCAGCGGGTCTGAGGCCCCCGGCCGCCTATCCCGGGGTGTCCGTGCACGACCGTCCGGACTGGGAGACCTTCGACCTGGCGGCCCTGTCCGACCCGGACCTGGAGGCCCTTTCCCGGGACCGGCTCCTGGCCCTGACCCTGCCGGAGATGAGGGCCCTGCGGGACCACTTCGCGGACCCCCGCACGATCGGGGCGCGCAAGGCCGCCGGCCTGCCCGGCGGGGCCACGGACGTGGAGCTCGAGATGGTCGCCCAGACCTGGAGCGAGCACTGCAAGCACAAAATCTTCAACGCCGAGATCGCATATTCCGAGACGGACGAAGCCGGCCGGCGCCTGGGCGCTCCCGAGACGATCCGTTCCCTTTTCAAGACCTATATCCGGGGCCTGACGGAGGAGCTCGCCCCGTCCAAGGACTTCCTTCGCTCGGTGTTCACGGACAACGCGGGGGTGGTGCAGTTCCGCCCCGGCTGGGCCCTCTGCGTCAAGGCGGAAACCCACAACAGCCCCTCGGCCCTGGACCCCTACGGCGGGGCGATCACCGGGATCGTGGGGGTGAACCGGGACATCCTGGGCACGGGGATGGGGGCCAAGCCGGTCTTCAACACCGATGTCCTGTGCTTCGCCCCTCCGGACACCCCGGCCAACGAGGTCCCCGAGGGGCTCCTGCATCCCCGGGAGGTCCTGGAGGGGGTGCACAGGGGCATCGTGGACGGGGGCAACCAGTCCGGGATCCCCACGGTGGCGGGAGCCTTCCTCTTCGACGACAGTTTCCTGGGCAAGCCCCTGGTCTTCTGCGGGACCGGCGGCATCCTTCCGGAGACGGTGAACGGCCGGCCCGCCTGGGAGAAGTCCGTGAGCCCCGGGGACCGGGCGGTCATGCTGGGCGGCCGGATCGGCAAGGATGGCATACACGGCGCCACCTTTTCCAGCCTGGCCCTGGACGAGGGCAGCCCCGCCTCTGCGGTCCAGATCGGGGACCCCATCATTCAGCGGCGCATGACGGACTTCCTCCTGGAAGCCCGGGACCGGGGCCTGTACGCGGGGATCACGGACAACGGGGCCGGCGGCCTGTCCTCCAGCCTGGGGGAGATGGCCCAGTCCTCGGGGGGGATCCGGATCGACCTGGACGCCTGCCCCCTCAAGTACCCGGGGCTCTCGCCCTGGGAGATCCTGGTGTCCGAGAGCCAGGAACGGATGAGCCTGGCTGTGCCGCCGGACCGGATCGCGGAGTTCCGGGCCCTGGCCGCCAAGCGCGGGGTGGAGGCCTCCGTGGTGGGGGAGTTCACGAACTCGGGGAATGTGGAGGTCCGGTCCGGGGGGAAGACCGCGGGCCTGGTCTCCCTGGACTTCCTCCACGACGGGCTCCCGACCCTGCGTCTGACCGCCCGGTGGTCCCCCGCCGTCCTCCGCTCCGACCCTCCCCCCGACCGCCCGGACTGGACGGAGACCCTGTACCGGGTACTCGCGGAGCCCAACGTAGCCTCCAAGGAGCCCTGGGTCCGGGAATACGACCACGAGGTCCAGGGCCGCTCGATCGAGAAACCCTTCACGGGGGTCGGTCGGGATGCCCCCTCGGACGGGGCGGTCCTCAAGCCCCGGTACGACGACTGGGCCGGGATAACCGTGACCCACGGGATCTGCCCCCGTCTCTCGGACTTTGACGCGGGCCTCATGGCGGCCTGCGCGGTGGACGAGGCCTACCGGGCCCACAT
>JBFZER010000262.1:0-6366 GCA_041306765.1 Spirochaetota bacterium
CGTGTGCTCTTCCGATCTTCCCCGGTATGGTTGAAGACCACGTCCAGGATCACCTCGATCCCGGCCCGGTGCAGGGCCTTCACCATGTCCTTGAACTCCGCCACCTGGGCGCCCCGGATCCGGGAGGCCGCGTAGGAGCTCTTCGGGGCGAAGAAGGCCAGGGTGTTGTAGCCCCAGTACTGCCGGAGCTGCTGTCCCGTGCGGGGATTCTTCCGGGGATTATCCAGGGAGTCGAACTCCTGGACGGGCAGGAGCTCCAGGCTGGTGACACCTAAGGACTTGAGCCGGGGGATCGATTCGACCACCCCGCGGTAGGTGCCGGGATGCTCCACCCCGGAACTGGAATGGGCCGTGAGCCCCCGGACGTGGGCTTCGTAGATCACGCAGTGCCGCAGGGGGTAGTTGAGGGGCCGATCGCCCTCCCAGTCGTACCCGTCGTCCACCACCACGCACTTGGGCACATAGGCCGCGTCGTCCTCCTCGGAAAACCCGAGGTCCCCCTCCGGCCGGCCGGGATCGTAGGCCCGGGCACGGGAGAGATCCCAGGTGACCTCGCCCGTCAGGGCCTTGGCGTAGGGGTCCACCAGGGCCTTGTTCGGGTTGAAGCGGAAGCCCCGCTCCGGGAGGAAGGGGCCCTCCGCCCGGTACAGGTAGAGGGCTCCCGGCTCGAGACCCTCCACGAAGACGTGCCAGATATCCCCCGTGCGGTTCTGGTGGGGATCCAGGCGAATCTCCAGGAAGGCTTCCCCGTCCTCCGGGGTCCGGTAGAGGCAGAGGGTCATCGCAAGGGCGTTGCGGGAGAAGACCGCGAAGTTGACGCCCCCGTCCTGGGGCTCGGCTCCGAAAGGACGGGGGTGTCCGGGTCTTGCCGCGATCTTGTTCGTGGGCAACGGTACTCCTTGAATCGGCACGGCGCAGTATACCACGGCCCCGGGAGGGGGCGGAAACAAACCTTGGCGGCACGATGCCTGCGCCGCGGGGGCTCACGGTTTGCCGAGGACCCGCAGGCGCGCCCGGGCGGCCTCGGCGCGTCGGACAGCCTCCCCGGGGGTGGCCGCGATCGCCGTCAGGTGGCCCATCTTGCGGAAGGGGCGGACCTCCCGCTTGCCGTAGAGGTGGACGGTCACCCCGGGCACGGCCAGGGCCTCCGCCAAACCCTCGTATTCCGGCTCGCCGGAGGCCCCGGGGTCGCCCAGGATGTTCATCATCCGGGCCGGCCGCAGCAGTTCCGTGGAGGCGGGAGGAAGGCCCGCCAGTATGCGGTAGTACTGTTCGAACTGGCTGGCCGCGCAGGCGTCCTGGGTGAAGTGCCCCGAGTTGTGCGGCCGCGGGGCGACCTCGTTCACCAGGATCCGGCCGTCCCGGGTCCGGAACAGCTCCACCCCGAAAACCCCGACGGCCCCGGCGCCCCCGGGGTAGTCGGCCCGGGCCGCCCGGTCCAGGGCCACCACGCAAGACTGGGCCGCGCGGAGGGCGGCCTTGCGGATCTCCGGGGGCTCGTCGGCGGGTGCCCGGACCGAGTCGCAGAGGTTGGCCGCGGGATCGAAGACCATCTCCACGCAGGGGTAGGCCGCCGGGGCAAAGCCCGGGGCCCGGACCACCACGACCGCCAGCTCCTTGGAAAAATCGATCCGGGCCTCCAGGAAGCTCGGACCGGCCAGGGGTTCGTCCCCGGGACCGGACAGGATCCGGACGCCCCGGCCGTCGTACCCGCCCCGGCGGAGCTTCTGGACAACCGGAAAGCCCCCGACCCGGGCGGCCCGGGAACGGAGGGTCTCGGCGCGGTCGGCCGCGGGCAGGGAGGCCAGGCCGTCGGGCAGCTCCACCCAGGGGGCCTGGGGAAGGCCCGCCTCGTCCCAGAGCCGTTTCTGGAGGCCCTTGTCCTGGATCCGCTCCAGGACCGCGGCGCCCGGCAGGACGGGCACGCCCCGGGATTCAAGCTCCTTGAGGGCGTCCACGCTGACATGCTCGATCTCGTAGGAGACCACGTCCACACGGCCGGCCAGATCCAGGACCGCCTCGGGGTCCGTCAGGTCCCCGATCACGACCTCGTCCGCCAGATCCGCCGCCGGAGAGGGGTACTCGGGGGTCAGGACCGCGAACCAGGAGGGGTACTTGCGGGCTTCCTCGATGGTCATGCGGCCCAGTTGGCCGCCCCCCAGGAGCCCGACGCGCCGCAGGCTCACGGCGCCTCGTCCGGATCGGGGCCGGAACCGGAGTCCGGGACCTCCGGGTAGTCCTCCCCCAACCCGAGACCCGGAGCGGCCCGTACGGCGCGGCCCGCGTCCGACCGCCCCGTCACCTCGGGGTTGCGCATGACGTCCCGGGGCTTGGAACCCTGGGATGGGCCGACGATGCCCTTCTCCTCCATCATCTCCACCAGGCGCGCCGCCCGGTTGTACCCGATCTTGAGCCTCCGCTGGAGGTAGGAGGCGCTGGCCTTGCCCTGCTGGAGGACTATCTCCAGGGCCTTCTCGAACAGGGGGTCGTCCCCCTCGTCGTCGAAGAGCGAGGGGCTTCCGTCCTCCTCGTCCTCGTCGAAGAAGATCTCGTCGTCGATGTAGTCCGGCTGGCCCAGGGTCTTCACGTGCCCCACCACCCGCTCCACCTCCTCCTCGGACACGAAGGCGCCCTGCATGCGAACCGGGAAGGCGTCCTGGGCGGTGGAGACCAGCATGTCCCCCTTGCCCAGGAGCTTTTCCGCCCCCACGGCGTCGATGATGATCCGGGAGTCGAACTTGCTGGCCACCATGAAGGCCACCCGGCTGGGGATGTTGGCCTTGATGAGCCCCGTGATGACGTCGATGGAGGGCCGCTGGGTGGCCAGTACCAGGTGGATGCCCACGGCCCGGCTCATGGCGGCCAGGCGGGCCAGGGTGCTCTCAAGCTCCTTGCCCGTGGTGGCCATGAGGTCCGCGAACTCGTCGATCACCACCACGATGTAGGGCATGGGCTCCGCGGCGAACTCCCGCTCCTTGACCCGGCGGTTGTAGCTCTTGATGTCCCGGACCCCCACTCCGTCCAGGAGGCTGTAGCGGCGTTCCATCTCGCAGATGCAGTACTGGAGGGCCTGGAAGGCCCGCTTGGGCTCCGTGACCACCGGGGTGAGGAGGTGGGGCACCCCGTTGTAGAGCTTCAGCTCCACGATCTTGGGGTCGATGAGGAGGAGCTTCACCTCGTTCCAGCTCTTGCGGTAGAGGACGGACAGGATGATGGAGTTCACCAGGACCGACTTGCCGGACCCCGTGGCCCCCGCGATGAGGAGGTGGGGCATCTGGGTCAGGTCGATGATCTGGACCTCCCCGGCGATGTCCTTGCCCAGGGCCAGGGGGATCTCGAACTTGGCGGCCCGGAAGACGTCGGTCTCCACGATCTCCCGGAAGCTCACCACCGAGCGCTTGTCGTTGGGCACCTCGATGCCCACCGCGTGCTTGCCCGGGATGGGCGCCACGATGCGCACGCTGGAGGCGGCCAGGCGCAGGGCGATGTTGTCCGAGAGGTTGACGATCTTGGAGAGCTTGACCCCCGGGGCGGGAAGTATCTCGAACATGGTGACCACCGGGCCGCGGCGGATGCCGGTCACCTCGGCCTCGATGTTGAACTCCGCCAGGGTATCCCGCAGGACGTCCGCGGAACGGCGGGTCTTGTCGTCGATGACCCAGTACTGGCCGTCCGGGTATACCGTGAGGATGTCCGTGGGCATCGAATAGGCCGCGATATGGATGGTCTTGGCGGAGCGCCGGGGGGCTGGGGGCACGGACTCGAAGACCGGCAGGGGGCGGGCGCCCGGGACGACGGCGGATCCGGGCGCCGCCGAGGCTACCCGGCTGGGGCGCAGCTCCGCCTCCGCGGAGGGGTCCGCGACGACTCCGGCCAGGAGGGGCGGCCGAACCTCGGCATCCTGCCGGCCGCCGGATCCGGGGCGGCCGAAGAGCACGGGGATGGGTTCCTCGACGTCCGGGCCGGGGGCGGTCCCCGGAGCCGGGGTCCCGGCCGGATCCTCCGCCTCCAGGGCGGAGGGCGGGACCAGGCCGGACGCCGGGAAGGCATCCCCCCCCTCGTCGGACACCAGGGGGACGAACGCGGGGCGGCGGGCATCCGGACCTTTCGGGGAGGGCCGGCTCGGCGGCCGCTCGGGCCCGCCGGACCGGGAACCCCCGGCCGTTTCCGGGCCGGGTACCCCGCCGCCATCGGACGTTTCGATTTCCCGCCCCGCCCCGCCCGCCAGGAGCGCCTTGAGCCGCACGAGAAGGGTGATCGAGAGCAGGAGGACCAGGGTCCCCAGGGCCGTGGTTCCGGGGAGACCCAGGGCTTCCAGGACCGGATAGGCGGCAAACCACGGGCCGGGATCGGCCAGGAACCGGGCCAGAAAGACCAGGACCAGGAAGGGCAGGGGCGCCCCGGTCAGCAGGACCAGGAGGTCCTTCCGATACCCGGGCAGGAAGAGCGTGACGGCCGCCGCGAAGAGGTAGGCGGGCAGGCAGAGGGCGGCCCAGCCCAGGGGCCGGGTCAGGAGTCTTCCGGCGGAGGCCGGGAATCCCGCGCCGGGGCCGGCCGCGAGACCCGCGGCCACGACAAGCGCGGACAATACGCCCAGGAGGGCCAGGACGATCCCGACGCGCCCGGGCAGGCTCAGCTTCCTAGTTCCGTCGTTTTTCAAACCGTAGACTCCAACCGTGGTCGCGCGAGGCTCGCGGAGGGGACCGCGGCGGCGCCTTTAGATTATCGGAGCGTCAGCGGAACAGGAAGAGCCCGGCCAGCCCGACCGGTATCAAATATACCGCGAACCAGGCGAGCCTGCCCTTCCGAACCAGGGGCAGGAGGAGGGAAAGGGCGGCGATCCCGGAGGCGAAGGCGGCCAGGAACCCGACCGCCAGCGGCGCGGCCCCGACCGCGGCTCCAAGTTCCGCCAGATCCTTGAGTTCCAGGAGCAGCGCCCCGGCCACGGCGGGAATGGCCACGAGGAAGGCGAACTCACCCGCCGTGCCGCGGTCCAGGCCCGCCGCGAGGCCCGCGGAGATGGTGATTCCCGAGCGGCTGATGCCGGGGAACACTCCGATGCCCTGGGCCAGACCGATCAGGGCTCCCCTGCCCGGACCGATCCGGTCATGCCCCCGGGTGCCCCGGAAGCGGGAGGAGACAATGAGGAGGGCCGCGGTGGCCAGGAAGAGGGCGCAGACCGCCCGGGGCGACTGGACGGGCAGGTACTTCTCGATTCCCAGGCCGATCACGGCCGTGACGGCCGTGGCAGCAAGGGCCGGGGGCACCAGGGCCAGGTTTTCGGCGTCCGCGACCGGAGGATCCTTCCGGCGCGCGGCCCACCGGACCAGGGCCGCCAGGATTCCGCCGACCCGGGAGCGGAAGACGACCAGCACCGAGAGGAGGGTCGCCGCATGCAGGATCACGTCGAAGAGACGGGGCACCTCGGACAGGCCGAAGAGGTCCCGGAGCACCAGCAGATGGCCGCTGGAGGAAACGGGAAGAAACTCGGAAACTCCCTGGAAGAGGCCCAGGACAAGGGCTTGCAGGATGGTCATGGGCCCACTATACCGGGGGTCCCGGAATGTGCCAAGCTCCGGCGTAGTCCGCAGGGCTTGCCGTATATCCGCCTGTTAGAGTAAAGTACCCGGGCATTCCGGACGCTCCTACCCGGCATCGGACCTGCCTGCCCTGACTGCGCTCTCAAGCCCGGCCCGAAGCGAACCTGTCTGCGCGATTCCCCGGAAAGGTGGTTCCCATGGTCGTAGAAAAAGACAAGGTCATCAAGATCGATTATACCCTCAAGGATTCCGACGGCGAGACGATCGACAGCTCCGAGGATTCCGAGCCCCTCGTGTACCTTCACGGCAACGGCAACCTGATACCCGGCCTGGAGAAGCAGCTGGAAGGCAGGAAGACGGGGGACAAGCTCTCCTGCGTGGTGGGCTCCGCGGACGCGTACGGCGAGTACGACGAGAACCTCGTCTTCACGGTCCAGAAGTCCAACTTCGCGGATCCCGACAAGATCGAGGAGGGGATGCAGTTCGAGGCCCACGGCGAGGACGGCGCCCGGGTGGTGACCGTCGTGACGGTCAAGGGCGACGAGGTTACCGTGGACGCCAACCACCCCCTGGCCGGCGAGGACCTGCACTTCGACGTCGAGGTCATGGAGATCCGGGATGCCACGGCCGAAGAACTGGCCCACGGCCATGTCCACTCCCACGACGGGTGCGACGACGACTGCGACTGCGAGTGCGGCGACGAGGGCGGCTGCGGCTGTGGGTGCTGCGGCTGAGAACGACGACGGCCGGGGCCCCGCCCCGGCGACCCCGGGTTCGGAAAACCGGGGCAGACCCCGCAGGTTCCGCCTCACCATCGTGGACGCGG
>JBFZER010000263.1:0-2907 GCA_041306765.1 Spirochaetota bacterium
GGGATGGAATCGGATGCCGCCCTTGTAGGGCCCGATGGCGGAGTTGAACTGGACCCGGTAACCCCGGTTCACGTGGTATTCGCCCTTGTCGTCGATCCACGGGACACGGAACAGGATGGACCGCTCGGGTTCGATGATCCGCTCCAGGATGCGCTGGGCCTTGTACTTGGGCTCCGCCTCGATGAGGGGCCCGATGGACTCGAGCACTTCTTCGGCGGCCTGGAGGAATTCGTTCTCCCAGGGATAGCGGGCCTTCAGTCCGTCCAGGACTTCCTTGATATATGCGTTCACGATGCCCTCCTTATTGGACATACGCGTGTTTGGTGATCGAAGGGCTCTCCGGCCCTTCCTGCTCATATCTTACCCGGTAATTTCCGTTTGGACAAGGCAGGAAAAGCTTGTCATAGAACGAAATACTTTATACAGTAACAGGATATTTATTCACCCGCCGAGTCTGGGTGAACTCACCCGCCGCGGCGCTGGCCTGGCATAGTATAAGTATTCATATATCTATAAATTATTAATCAATCAGCGCAGACGGCGGATTTCCTCGAACAAACCCGGCCAGACGGGCTCCGCCGCCGATGCTCCGATTTTGGGGGCCGTCGCCTCGGGCGGAGCCGGGGTTCCGGCGGTCCCGGCCTCGGGAGGCTTGGGTTTCCGGACTACGGAATCCCCGAGGTTGGAGCGGTCCAGGTAGCCCGAACGGCGCAGGGTGCCCTCCGAGACTTCCTCGTCCGTGCGGGTGATCTCGATCTCCGCCGTAACGTCCGCCTCCCGGTATGAGACCCCGATTCCCTCGGGGCTCGGGGCCAGGGATCCCCTGCGGACCACCAGAAGGAGGTCCCCGGCCGCCAGGCCGTCGTTCCTCCCGAGGTCGACAAGAATCCGGTCGCCGGTCCGGCGAAGCAGGGTTCCCCGTAGGGGCGGGGCGGTTTCCAGGAGGCCGGCCATGTGGGACACTGCCCGGGATACCCGCTCGTTGCCGCTCCGCAGGGAGGAGAAGGAGGAGGCCGGGCTTCCCGTCCGGGCTACGAACACCTCCAGGGAGAGCCGGACGTCCCGCTCGGTCTCCTCGGTACGGACCAGCCCGAACCAGTCCGCCCCGGAAGCCCGGGCGGATCGGAAGGCATCCGCGAAGGATGCGACGCTCTCCGCCGTCGGGGAAACCTTGTACCGCGCGGACCGGGCTATCTCGTCCCGCAGCGCCCGGGCGAGCACCGCCCCCACACCGGGATGGTAGGCCGGCCCCTGCCCCGGCAGGGAGTACAGGGAGATCTTGTACGGCCGCTTCTCCAGGAGCAGCTGGTCCAGCCCCCAGGACCGGCCCACCGCCCCCGTAAGGGCGCTGGCGTAGTTCTCCGCGGCGTCCAGGATTTCCTGGTCAGCCTTCTCCAGGGACTTGAGGAATTCGAGCTCCGCCAGGTAGGAGGAAGGCCGCCCGCGGAGCCGCAGCAACTCCGCGTAGCGTTCCCGGCCGGGCTTCGAATAAGGGTCCACCTTCAAACCGCGCCGGTACTCCGCCAGGGCCCGCTCGTAATCCCGGCTGGACTCGAACTGCCGTCCCCGGTCGAAGCGCTCCGCCGCGATGCGGGAACGCCGGGCGTCCTCCACCGGGGTGGCGTCGATCACGAGGTCCTCAAGGGCGCGGCGGGCAACCTCGTCGTCCGGACGCAGGGCCAGGGAAGCCTCGAAGGCGTAGACGCCGATATCGGTCTGCCCCAGCCGGGATCTCGCCACTCCCAGGGTGTACCAGGCCAGGGCGTCCCCCCGGTCCCGGGCCACGGCCGTTTCCATGAGCTCGGCGGCGGCGGACGAATCCCCGGAGTCCAGCAACAGGGTCGCCAGGAGGCGCCGGGCTTCGGCGTACCCGGGCTTGATTTCCAGGGCCGTCCGGGCCCGGTCCACAGCTTCCCGGGTACGGCCGTTCCGCGCCGCCAGCCGGGCCGCCACGTAGTGCGTCCGGGGATCCTGGGAGTGATAGCGAAGGGCGTTCTCGATATAGGTTTCCGCGTCCCTGTCCCGGCCGGAATCCGCGGCGATCAAGGCCAGGGAGAGCAGAGCCCGGGCGTTCCGGGGGGAGATCCGGAGGCTCTCCGTCAGCCGCGCCCGGGCGTCCGTGGGCCTGCCGGATCTCAGGTCCAGCAGGGCCAGTCCGAACCGCGCCTCCAGGTCGTTCGGGAACCGGGCAAGAACAGCGCGGAACAGTTCCGCGGCCCGGGCCGCCTCCCCCAAACCGATGCGTATGAAGGCTTCCATCGACAGCAGGGCCGGATCGTCCCCCTTGAGCCTGCGGGCTTCCGCCACCCGGGTCAGGGCCTGTCCGTACTCCTCCAGGGCGTAATACGACTCCGCGAGGCCTTGGACGGCGTCCGAATAGGAGGGATTCGCCTGCAGGGCGGCCAGATAGAGCTCGATGGCCCCGAACCAATCCTCCGCAAGGCGGGCTTCCGCGGCACGGCGGACCAGGGACGGAGCGTCGAGGCCCGCCTGGGCCGGAAGCGCCGGCGCCGCCGCGGCGATGAGGATCGCCGCCAGGATGAAGGGAGCCGCCGGGCGTGCCGGGTATCGTATCATGGCTCCCCGGACTCCCCGGGCTTTCGCACGATCTTGACGGAGGTGATGCGGTGGCCGTCCATTTCCTGGATCACGAAATCCCATTCCCGCCAGGAAGCCTTTTCGTACCGGGAGGGAATCTTCCCGAACAGGTCGAAGACGAAGCCCCCGAGGGTATCGAACTCCTCGACGGGCAGGGCGGATCCGATCTCCTCGTTCAGGTCCTCGATATTCACCCGGGCATCGCACAGCCAGATGCCGTCCCCCAGGGCTACGATATCCTCCCGTTCGTTGTCGAATTCGTCCTGGATGTTCCCGACGATCTCCTCGATGATGTCCTCCATGCACACG
>JBFZER010000264.1:0-7892 GCA_041306765.1 Spirochaetota bacterium
GTCGACGATGTCGACGCCGTTGGCCATGGCCATGAGGAGGCTGGCGGTTCCGAATCCCGGGGTGCAGTGAGTATGCAGGTCCACGGGTATAGAAATGGTGTCCTTGAGTGCCCGGATGAGATGGCCCGAGGTGGCGGGATCGATGAGGCCCGCCATGTCCTTGATGGTGATCATGTCCGCGCCCAGGTTTTCCAGTTCCTTTGCGCGGGCCACGTAGTAGGGGATGTGGAAGAGCTTGTCCGGCAGGCGCTTGCCGGAGAAAAAAGCCTTGACCCGCTCGCCCCGGGTGAACCGGGGATCGACGGTATAACAGATGGCACAGTCCGCCATGCCTCCGTTCTCCTTGACGTAGCGCAGGGTGCTGGTCATGTTGGATACGTCGTTCAGGGCGTCGAAGATGCGCATGATGTCGATGCCGGATTTCACGGAGTTGCGGCAGAAGCCCTCGATGACGGAATCCGGGTAGGGGGTGTAGCCGAAGAGGTTGCGTCCCCGGGACAGGGCGGTCAGCTTGGAGGCCCCGGCTACGCCCGCCTTGATGGATTCCAGCCGCGCCCAGGGGCTTTCGCCCAGGAACCGCATGATGGAGTCCGGGACCGCGCCGCCCCATACCTCCATGGCGTAGAAGCCCGCCGCACGGTAGTAGGGCAACACGCGGTCGACCTGGGCCTGGGTCATTCGGGTGGCGAATTGGGATTGCTGGCCGTCCCGCAGGGTCAGGTCGCGAAGGCGAAGCGTCCTCTTCATGGTCATCCTCCTGGTCGGGGGGAAATCTTACTCCTCGAATAGTCTATTAAGAAACGTCGACAATGACAATCCTGCCCGCGCCGCTGACTTCATCCGGAGACGGGCGTATAGCGTTCCGCCACGAAATCCTTCACCTTCCGGGCCGCGGGGGGCAGGTTCTTGTTCGATAGCCAGGCCATGTAGATGGTGCGGGAAAATTCCGGATTCCTGATCCGGATGCCCGCCACATCGGGATTTCCCAGGGTCGGCATCGTGGGGATGATCGAAAGCCCGTAGTTCAAGGATACGAAGGTTATTGCCACGTTGCAGTCCTCCGCCTCGAAGGCGATTTTTGGCCGGATCTTCATCTCCCGGAAAATGTTTCCGATCATTCGCCGGAGACCGCTCTTCCGGTTGGTGAGGATGAAGGGTTCATCCTTGACCTCGTGGATGTCGATTTCCGGCAGCTTGGCGCAGCGATGACCCTTGGGAACGACAAGGAAAAGCTCCTGCCGGAGGATCGGAGCGGAAGACACCTCCTTGGACGGATCGGGACAGAAGGCGAGGTCGATACAGCCTTCCTTGAGCCCGTCGAGAAGGGCGTTGTTCAGGTTCTGGACGAAATTGAAGGTTATCTTCCCGTTTCCGGGGTCCTTGTAGAAGCTCGTCAGAACCTCCGGAAGGAACGTGGAGCTCAGGCTGGAGATATAGCCCAGGGTCACCTTCCCCATGAGGGGCCCCGACAGCCGGACGGCGTCGATTCCCTCGTCCAGCATGGACAGGGAACCGTCCACGAATTTCAGGAATATATGCCCCTGGGCACTCAGAGTTATCGTCTTTCCGTGCTTGTCGAACAACCGGACGTCCAGCTCTTTTTCAAGTTCCGTCATGGCGTAGCTCAAGGAAGGCTGGGTGATGAACAGGGCCTGGGAAGCCTTCGTGTAGTGCTGTATCTTCGCAAGGACCTGGAAATACCGGAGCTGCTGCAAGGTCATGTATCGCCGTCCCTCCTGCCGCTGGCGGCAGTATACCCGCGACCATAGAGAAGTTCTATGGTTTTGCTATAAAAAATTTTATTAGACCAGAACGACGGGACGGAATAGAATGATCCGGGGCAAACCCCGTCCTCGGCGAGCTTTACAGGACGGAGTACCTGGGATATCCTCTGGAAACAGCCTTAAAGCCAGGATACCCCGGGAACGACCCTTTTCCGCAAAGGAAGGATACACGATCCGCGCCGCTGGGGCGGCGCTTGACAGGATTCCCCGAGAAGCGTGGAGAACCATGAGCGAAAAAAAGTCCTATGAGCACGTCATCCGCGAGAAGTGGTGCAAGGGCTGCAACATCTGCGTGGCGTATTGCCCGAAAAAGGTCCTGACCCTCCTCAACGGCAAGGTCTTCGCCGAGCGTCCCCATGACTGCATCGGGTGCCGGCTCTGCGAACTCCGCTGTCCGGACTTCGCCATCGAGATCCGGGAGGTGAGGCTTCCCGAGGCGCAGGACATGGAGACCACAGTCGACTACAACATACCTCCGGAGGCCTCCCATGCCTGAAGCCAAGCTGATGCAGGGGAACGAGGCCTGCACGATCGGCGCCCTGGTCGCCGGCCTCGAATTTTTTGCGGGCTACCCCATAACCCCGTCCACGGAAATCGCGGAACTCTGCTCCGAGGAACTCCCCAGGGTCGGAGGCAAGTTCGTCCAGATGGAGGACGAGATCGGCTCCATCGCGGCGATTATTGGCGCATCCCTGACGGGCAAAAAATCCATGACCGCCACAAGCGGCCCCGGATTTTCCCTCATGCAGGAAAGCCTGGGCTACTCGTCCGAGACCGAGGTGCCCATCGTGATCATCAACGTCCAGCGCATGGGGCCGTCTACGGGCATGCCCACGTCCCCCGCCCAGGGTGACGTGATGCAGGCCCGCTGGGGAACCCATGGAGATCATCCGGTCATCGTCCTGTCTCCCGGGAACGTCAAGGAATGCTTCGACCTCACGGTCCGGGCCTTCAACCTTGCCGAGGAATACCGCGTTCCCGTGGTGGTGCTCACGGACGAGGTGATAGGGCACATGCGGGAAAAGGTCATCCTTCCGGACTGGAAGGACGTGAAGGTCGTCGACCGCGCCCGTCCCTCGACACCCGGCGGCTACCGCCCCTACGAGGCGGACCCGGACGGAGGCGTACCGCTCATGGCCCCCTTCGGCGAGGGCTACCGCTGGCACGTGACGGGGCTTTTCCACGACGAGACCGGCTTTCCCTCGGGGAAGGCGGACGTCGCGGACCGGCTTCTGCGCCGTCTCGACAGAAAGATTTCAAAGAACGAGCCCGTCATCCGGGACTATGTCACGGAATCGACCGAGGACTGCGAGATCCTGGTCGTCTCTTTCGGGAGTTCCGCCATGAGCGCCCTATCCGCCGTGCGCAGGGCACGGAAGGAGGGCGTCAAGGCGGGGATGTTCCGGCTCAAGACCATCTGGCCCTTCCCCGAACAGGTCCTCAGGGACATCTCGAAGTCGGTCAAAGCGGTGCTGGTTCCGGAGATGAACCTGGGACAGCTCGCCTACGAGGTCGAGCGGGTCGTTGGCTGCCGGGCCCCCGTGGTGCGCATCGGCAAGGTGAACGGGGACCTCTTCCGTCCGGACGAGATCCACGACAAAATCATGGAAGCGGTAAAATGAGCGACATGCTGAAGTACTTCCGACAGGAGAGGCTCCCGCACATCTGGTGTCCCGGCTGCGGACACGGCACGGTGACCGGAGCATTGGTGAGGGCGATCACCCGCCTCAAGCTGGACAAGAACAAGGTCTGCGTGGTATCGGGCATAGGCTGCTCCAGCCGGGCCCCGGGCTACCTGGATTTCGACACCCTGCACACGGCCCACGGCCGGGCCCTGGCCTTCGCCACGGGCATCAAGCTGGCCAGGCCGGACCTCAAGGTCATCGTGATGACCGGGGACGGAGACTGCGCGGCGATCGGCGGGAACCACTTCATCCATGCCGCCCGCAGGAACATCGACATCACGACCATCGTGATGAACAACAACATCTACGGCATGACCAGCGGCCAGTACTCGCCCATGACCCCGAAAGGCTTCTTGGGCACCACGGCCCCCTACGGCAACGTCGAGCGGACCTTCGACCTCTGCAAACTGGCTGAAGCCGCCGGCGCCACCTACGTGGCCCGGGGAACCTCCTACCACGCCCAGATGCTCATCGACCTGATCGAGCAGGCCCTGATGCACCGCGGCTTCTCCGTGGTGGAAGCCCTCACCCAGTGTCCCACGTATTTCGGCCGTAAGAACAAGGTGGGAGGGGCGGTGGAGCTCCTGGAGTGGATCAAGGACCGGACCGTGAACGTCAAGGCCGCGGCCGTGATGCCCCCCGAGAAAATCGCGGGCAAGCTGCTGATCGGGGAACTGCACAAGGATCCCCAGCCCGAGTTCTGCGACGAGTACGACAAGGTGATTGCCCAGGTTCAGCGTAAGTTTGACGGTTTCCGGGGAGGAGTGCGCGGATGCGAACAGAATTCCGACTGAGCGGATCCGGGGGGCAGGGCCTGCTCCTCGCGGGAATAGTCCTGGCAGAAGCCGCGATCCTGGAGGGCAAGAACGCCGTCCAGACCCAGAGCTACGGCCCTGAAGCCCGCGGGGGCGCCTCCAAGGCGGAGGTGGTCATAAGCGGGGAGGACATCGACTATCCCAAGGCCATGGACCCGGACTTCCTGCTGGCCTTGACCGGGGAAGCCTACCGGACCTACGGCAAGCTCATGAAGAAAGGTCTTATCATCGTGGACGAGTCGGTCACACCCTCGGAGGAGATCACCGCGCGCACCGCCAGGGTGCCCATCCTCAAGACCGCCGCGAAGGATATCGGCAAGAGCTTCGTGGCCAACATCGTGGCCCTGGGAGTGCTGGCGGGGATTTCGGGGATCGTGGAGCACGGGAACCTCGAGATCGCCGTCATGCACCGGGTGCCCAAGGGCACGGAGGAGCTGAATCTGGCCGCCCTCCGGAAGGGTTTCGACCTGGCCGGACAGTATTCCGCGAAGTCTTGACGGCGCGCGGGCAAAACCGGAGGAGATACCATGAGCGGCAATGAGTCGATACGGAAGGGCTTCGCGGAGTACTCGGAGGGAGTCGAGAAATCCCTGGCCAAGTTCCCGGAGCGGAAGAAAATCTTCGTCACCGGTTCCAACGCCCCGGTGGAACGGCTGTACACCCCCCTGGACCTGGAGGGTCGGGATTATCAGACCGACCAGGGCTTTCCGGGAAGCTATCCCTTTACCCGGGGCGTACAGAACACCATGTTCCGCGGCCGCTTCTGGACCATGCGCCAGTACGCGGGTTTCGCCACGGCGGAAGAATCCAACAAACGGTACAAATACCTATTGGCCCAGGGGCAGACGGGGCTCTCGGTGGCCTTCGACCTGCCCACCCAGATCGGCTACGACTCGGACCACGCCCTTTCCCAGGGCGAGGTCGGAAAAGTCGGAGTGGCCATCGATTCCCTGACGGACATGGAGATCCTGTTCGACGGGATTCCCCTGGACAAGGTCTCCACCTCGATGACCATCAACGCCCCCGCTTCCGTGCTCCTGGCTATGTACATAGCCGTGGCGGAAAAACAGGGGGTCACCCCGGACAAGCTGAACGGCACGATCCAGAACGACATCCTCAAGGAATACGTGGCCCGGGGCACCTACATCTTCCCGCCGGCGCCTTCCATGCGCCTCATAACGGACATCTTCGAGTACTGCTCCAAGGAAGTGCCGAACTGGAACACCATCTCCATCTCCGGGTACCACATCCGGGAGGCCGGCTCCACTGCGGTGCAGGAGGTCGCCTTCACCCTGGCCGACGGGATCGCCTACGTCGACGCCGCGGTCAAGGCGGGCCTGGACGTGGACGAGTTCGGGCCGCGGCTTTCCTTCTTCTTCAACTCCCACAACGACCTCTTCGAGGAGGTCGCCAAATTCCGCGCCGCCCGCCGGGTGTGGGCCAAGATCATGAAGGACCGGTTCGGGGCCAAGAACCCCAAAAGCTGGATGCTCCGCTTCCACACCCAGACCGCCGGATCCACCCTCACGGCCCAGCAGCCGGAAAACAACGTAGTCCGGGTTACCCTCCAGGCCCTGGCCGCGGTGCTCGGCGGGACCCAATCCCTCCACACCAACTCCAAGGACGAGGCCCTGGCCCTGCCTACCGAGGATTCCGTCCGGGTCGCGCTCCGCACCCAGCAGGTCATCGCCCACGAGAGCGGCGCCGCGGAAACCGCGGACCCCCTGGCGGGCTCCTATTATGTGGAAAGCCTCACGAACCGGATCGAGGACGGCGCCTGGGACTACATCCGCAAGATCGACTCCCTGGGAGGCGCGGTCAAGGCCATCGAGAACGGCTACGTCCAGCAGGAAATTCAGGACGCCGCCTATACCTACCAGATGGACATCGAGTCCGGCGAGCGGATCGTCGTCGGCCTCAACAAATTCCAGGTGAAAGAGGCGGCCCCCGAAGGCCTGCTGAAGGTCGACCCGGCGGTGGGGAAGATGCAGGAGAAGAAACTAGCGGAGCTTCGCGGCCGGCGGGACAACGAGGCGGTGCGGAAATCCCTCGCGGACCTGAAGACCGCGGCCCAGGGCTCGGAAAACCTCATGCCCAGGATCCTGGAGGCCGTACGGCGCTACGCCACCCTCGGAGAGATCTGCGACGTGCTTCGCGGGGTGTTCGGGGAATATCAGCAGAAGGTCGTCCTTTGACGGGGGGAACGAATGGATAGGAAGATACGGGTACTGGTGGCCAAGCCCGGCCTGGACGGCCACGACCGCGGCGCCAAGGTGATCGCGAGAGCCCTCCGGGACGCGGGCATGGAAGTCGTCTATACGGGACTCCGGCAGACCCCGGAACAGATCGTCCAGGCGGCGATCCAGGAGGACGCGGACGTGATCGCCCTCTCCATCCTTTCGGGAGCGCACAACCACCTCTTCCCCAGGGTCATGGAACTCCTGGCCGGAAAAGGCGTGGACGACGTGCTGGTCATCGGAGGCGGGGTCATTCCCGAGGACGACATCCCCTTCCTGAAGAAGGCCGGGATCGCCGAGGTGTTCGGTCCCGGCACGCCCACGAAGGCGACCATCGACTTCATACGCGCGAACCTGAAGCGCTGAAGGCTGGCCTTTTCCATGACTGACGCCCGGGAAGCCGCGCGGCGGATCCGATCCGGGGATCCCCGGACCCTGGCCCGCACGATCTCCCGGATAGACGACGGGGACCCTTCCGTCGCCGCGGTTCTCAAGGCCCTGCATGCCGATACGGGCAGGGCCCACGTCGTCGGGGTCACCGGACCCCCGGGCTCCGGGAAAAGCACCCTGGTGGATAAATTCGTGCGGGAATATAGGGAGCGCGGCCTCTCCGTCGGGGTCCTCGCCGTGGATCCCTCCAGCCCGTTCACGGGGGGCGCGATCCTGGGAGACCGTATCCGGATGCAGTCCCACGCCCTGGACGAGGGCGTCTACATACGGAGCCTGGCCACCCGCGGCCACCTGGGGGGGCTGTCCGGGGCCGTCATGGAAGCCTCCCGGATCCTCGATGCCGCGGGCTTCGACCGGATACTGATCGAAACCGTAGGCGTAGGCCAGAGCGAGGTCGACATCGTTCGGCTGGCGGATACGGTCGTACTGGTTTCCGTACCGGGACTCGGGGACGACATCCAGGTGCTCAAGGCGGGCATCATGGAGATCGGGGACGTGTTCGTGGTGAACAAGTCCGACCGGGACGGGGCGGACCGGGTGGTGCGGGAAATCCGCTCCATGCTGGAGTCGGCCCTGGTCAACGGAGCGACGCCCCGGGCGCTGTCCGGAACCGGCGCGGCGGACCGCGGAGGGCATCATGTCGCCGTCGCCGCCCTGGAAGCGGCCTCCGCCCACGGATACGGGGACGTCCACGGGCTCCCCCCCGTATTGAAGACGACCGCCGAAACGGGGGAAGGGGTGTCCCGGGTCGTGGACGCCGTGGAGGCCCACCGAGGGGCCTTGGCGGAATCCGGTCTCCTCCGGGAGCGGAGGCTCCGGAACGCGATCCACGAGATCCGGGACGCGCTGGGAAACCGGCTCTTGGCGCGGCTGGAAACGGAGGAAGCCGGCGAACGACTGCGTCGGCTTGCCGAGGATGTC
>JBFZER010000265.1:0-2798 GCA_041306765.1 Spirochaetota bacterium
CGCGCGGAGAGCCGGGGATTTTCGGCCTACTGGCAGTTGTCCGAAAACGTGACCTGCAAGATCGTCGCGACGACCCCCGCCGATGTGAAGGTGTTCCGCACCGATTCGGCCAGGAGCCCGGGGCTGAACTCCGGCAAGCTCAGCGCGGCCCCGACCAGGATCGCCTCGACGAAGACCGTCGCCACCAGCAGGAACCACCACACCGCCGCGACCACGAGCTTCGCGAGCACGAACCAGTGCCGGCCGACCGGCAGGGCGGGCATGTTCTTCGCGGTTCCCTCGGAGTACTCCCTTCCGAAGACAAAGGCCGCGATGAACGACAGAAGCAGAAGGCCTCCTATGCCGATCGCCAGATTGAGCATGGAAAAGTACGAGGGCCAGGTCGCCTTCGACCGGCGAAGCTCGACGGCCCTCTGGGGCTCGGATACGCCCACTTCAATGTACGTTCGTCCCCGGGAAGCCAGTTCCGAGCGGTCGAGCACCTGTCGATCGCCTGGTCAACCGCCGCGCGATGCGAACCGGTGAGCCGCCGCTGTATTTCGAGGTTTTCGCGCACCGTGAGGTTCGGATACGCCGAAGGGGTTTCCACCAGGTATCCGACTCGGCGGAAGACTCCGGTCTCGCCCGGCTCGATACGCCGCCCGAACACGGATACGGTGCCTCGGGTGGGGCGTATCAGACCCAGGATCATCCGTATGGTGGTGGTCTTGCCGGCGCCGTTTCGACCGAGGAACCCGCAGATCTCGCCCCGCCGTACGTCGAGGTCCAGGTCCGTCACCGCGCGGAAAGGGAATTTCACGTGCGGGCCGCTAAATACCCTGGAAGAGAAGCCACCCTGACAGGGTCGAGACCCCGGACCACCACCCGACGGCTTCCCCCAGGGCGGCGGCGGCCAGCAGGGCCAGGAAGGCGATGCGTCCGGGACGGAGGAAGGCCCGTCCCCGGACCAGGGGAGCCAGGGAAGCCACGGCGGCCAGGATGCCGTAGGCGGCCAGGGCTGCCGCCCGGGCGCCGCCGGGATTCGACTGCGCGAATGCGGCAAGGGCGAACCCGGCGCGGGAAAAGCTTCCGTTCAGCGCCTCGATCTGCCCCAGGGCCATGCCCAGGCCCAGGATGACCAGCATCAGGCCGGAGGCGATGCGGACCTCCCGGCCCCGGCGCTTGAACCAGTCCATGATAGGCTTCATCCGGTCCAGGAAGGCTCCGGCAGCCAGGAAGGGCAGGGCCAGGCCCAGGGAGTAGACCGCCAGGAGGGCGCCCGCGGCCCAGGGGTTCCCGCTCCGCCCGGCGAACAGGAGGATGGAGGCCAGGATGGGGCCCACGCAGGGGGTCCATCCGGCGCCGAAGGCCAGGCCCACCAGGAAGGCGCCGCCCAGGCCCCGGGGCCTTTCGGTCGGGTGGGCCCGCTTTTCGGCGTTCAGGAATTTCAGGAAATCGAAGAGGGTATTGAGGCCGAAGAGGACGATCACGATCCCCGCCGCGGTGGTGATCC
Organism: Spirochaetota bacterium; assembly: GCA_041306765.1. Classification (GTDB taxonomy): domain Bacteria; phylum Spirochaetota; class Spirochaetia; order Treponematales; family UBA12059; genus JAAYUR01. The sequence continues at coordinate 1,493 of JBFZER010000265.1, forward strand.
TCCGGACGGCGCCCCCCAGGAGGAGAGCCCCTCCTCCGAAGACCAGTCCCAGGGCCGTGAACACCGCCGTGAAGCCCAGGACGAAGGCTGCCGTCCGGGCCAGGACCGCCCGGCGCGGCACGGTTCCCGATGCCGCTTCCGCCGCGCCCGTCCCGGAGATGAAGGATATGTACCCGGGTATGAGGGGCAGAACGCAGGGGGAGAGGAAGGACAGGAGGCCCGCGCCCAGGGCCAGGAATACGCCGGGAGCCCCGGTCATCGCCGCGCCAGGTCCCGGAAGAGGGCGATCACCTCCGGTTCGTCGTAGGGCCGGGAGCCTACGATGGCCGCGATAGCCCGGGCTTCCTTGTCCAGTACGAAGGTGGTCGGGATGCCCCGGGTGACGAAGTTGCCGGACGCGGACCCGGAGGTATCCAGGTAGATGGGGAAGGTATAGGGATACTGCTTGAGGAACCCGTCCACGGTCTTGGCATCTTCCTTGACGCTGATCGCGGCCACCGCGAAGGACTCGCCCTTCAAGGAGGCGGCCAGCTTCTCGATGGAGGGCATCTCCTCCCGGCAGGGGGGACACCAGGTGGCCCAGAAGTTGAGGAGGGTTATCTTGCCCTTCAGGGCCGAGGGGACCAGGGCGGGACCGCCGGCCCGGGGTTGGACCGAGAAGGAAGGTATCTCCACGGGGCTTGGGAACACGTAAAACCCGAGGGACTCGAACCGGTCCGAGTACCAGGGTTTGGAGGCCGAGGTCTCGGGAACCGAAGCGGGAACGGGCGCGGCGGCCGCGGTGGATGTCTCGACCCGGGCAGGCGAGTCGGAGGACGAGGCCGTCCCGGCCCGCTCGGCCCGGGAACAGCCCGCCAGGAAGGCAGCGGCGATCAGGACGAGGGAGGCGTATTTCACGGTTCGCTCCTTGGTTCGAATAATATAAAGAAAATACTATGTTGCCCCGTGGCGATCAAGCGATGCGAGATAGTCACCTGCCCCTTTTTTTCGCTATACTATCATCTGCAGTCCCGCCCTAGAGGGCGCGGAGCCTGAGCCAAGGAGTTCCGATGAAACCCGACCGTTCCATACATATCCGACCCCGCGCCGAGGGCGAGGAAGAAGAGACTCCCGCTGAAAAGATCTCCTTTCCGGATCCCCTGGCGGAACGCTTCCTCAAGACCCGGACCATACTCCTGTCCGGGGAGGTGAACAAGGAGACGGCGGAGAAGGTGATAAGCCGCCTCCTCCTGCTGGAGAGCCAGTCCGACGAGCCGGTCCGCATCCTGATCGACTCCCCCGGCGGGGACGTGGACGCGGGTTACGC
>JBFZER010000266.1:0-6043 GCA_041306765.1 Spirochaetota bacterium
TAGAGAGACCTGGAACCGTAGATCCAACAGGATGAACAAGATGAAAACGAGATTGACAAGATGAAGAAGATGAAAAAGATGGAAGCAAACCCAAATTCCAAATTCATCTTGTTCATCTTCCCATAATCTTGTCCATCCTGTTCTTCCTTTGGTTCCAGGGACTCTTCCCGTGTACTCCGTGGTGATTCCGGACAACGTCTATTTCCCCGCGACCCTTCGAACCACCGCCTCGCAGTCCGCCGCGTCCATGAACTTCGGCACCGGGTAAAGGGGGTGAGCTTCGGACAGGGTGCGCTTCACGATGAGGGGGATGTCCTCGGGTCGAATTCCGTCGATGTGCTCCGGAACGGACATGCGCCGGCTCAGGTCCCGGACAGCCGCAACGAATTCCAGCGCCCGGGCCGCCTCGCCGGCTTCCGGGCTCCCGATGCCCGCGGCCTGGGCCAGCCGGGCCAGGGGGGCGGCGACGGCGTCCCCGTAGAAGTCCAGCACATAGGGCAGGATGACCGCGTTCGCAAGGCCGTGGGGAGTCCCGTAGAGGCCCCCCAGCTGGTGGGCTATGGCGTGCACGTACCCCACGTAGGCCCGGGTGAAGGCGGTACCCGCGCAGAAGGAGGCCCGCAGCATGGCCGTCCGGGCGGCCAGGTTACGGCCGTCCTTGCAAGCCGTCTCCAGGTTGGCGAAAATCAGCCGGACCGACTCCTCCGCCATGGCCCGGGTTCCGGCCGTGTTGCTCCGGCCCACGTAGGCCTCCACCGCGTGGGTCAGGGCGTCCAGGCCTGTGGCCGCGGTGATATGGGGGGGCAGGCCCAGGGTCAGTTCGGGATCCAGGACCGCCCAGCGGGGCATGAGCTTGGGGTCCGAGATGGAGTATTTCTCGTGGGTTTCCGGGTCCGCGATGACCGCGGCCACGGTCCCCTCGGAGCCTGTTCCCGCGGTGGTCGGAACCGCGAACAGAGGCTTCGGTCTGCGGCCCGCCCGCAGGAGGCCCCTCATCCGCCGGACCGTGCGGCGGGGGTTCGCGGCCCGGGCCGCGCAGGCCTTGGCGCAGTCCATGGGGGACCCGCCCCCGAAGGCTACGATCGCATCGCAGCCTTCCCGGATGTAGAGGGACAGAGCTTCCTCGATGTTGGCGATCGTCGGATTGGGCTGGACCCCGTCGTAGACGACCCGGCCGATTCCGGCCTCGTCCAGCCCCGCAAGAAGGCTGTCCGGAAGACCCGCGGACCGGAGGCCCTTGTCGGTCACCACCAGGACCTTGCGGAAGCCCTTTTCCTTGACCAGGGCCGGCAGGCGCTTCAGGCTGCCGGGACCCTCAAGGAGTTCCGGGGGCCGGAAAGAGATGAAGTAGGATGTGAGGCGCAGGACGGCCTGGACGGCTCGGTAGCCGATATGCTTGAGCGCCATGGTGGCTCCTCGGTCGGATCGGGATGCCTACATTGTATGCCCGCCGGCCGGAAACGCAAGAACCGGAAGGGGGGCGGCCTCGTCCGTTCCTTCCATCGGGAACTTCCCTTCGTATCCGGGTTGTGCTGTAATGTCGGGATGAATCTTTGCCTGGTGGTCTCCGAGGAGACCGTGGCCGAAGCCGCAGCCGTATTGGACCGCTACGCCGGTTCCGTTCCCCTGTTCGAGGTTCGGGCCGATTTCCTGGCGGACCTGGGGCCGGATTCCGCGGCCGCCCTCCGGAGCCGCACGGACCGGAAGCTGATCTTCACCTCACGGCTGCCCGCGGACGGGGGCCGGTGGTGCGCCGGTGAGGCGGCCCGGCAACGGGCTTACGAGCGCGCTGTCGCCGCGGGCTTCGACTACGTCGACCTGGAGATCGGCGCCTTTCCCGACCTGGATCCCGGCGGACGGACCCGGGTGATCCGATCCTTCCACGACATGGGCGGGATGCCCCGGAACATCCGGGAAATCTTCGCCCGGGCCCGCGGGAAGTCCGGAGAGATACCCAAGATCGCGGTGACCCTGACCGGCCCGGAGGACACGATCCGCTTCCTGGAGTGGAACGCCGAGCTCCGGGACCTCGGACCCGCGCCCCGGGTGATCACCGCCATGGGCCGCAAGGGCGCGTTCTCCCGGATCCTGGGCAGCCGCCTGGGGATCCTGCACACCTACGTCCCGGTTCCCGGGAAGCTCCTCCTGCCGGGAATGGTGGACCTGGATGCGATGGCCGGGCTGTACCGGGCAGACCGGATCGACGACCGGACCGCGGTGTACGGGCTTGTGGAACCTGCCTCCACGTACATGCCCGGGGACGCGGGGGATCCGGAGGAGATCCCGCCGGAAGTCCGGCCGGAGAACGGGCATCGGGCGCCCGAGACCGGCGACCGTGCGGCGGCCGTCCTGGTCCCCTTCGTCCTGGACTCCCCGGAGGAAGCCCGGGCTGTCCGGGACTTCTTCCGGGTGGAACGGTTCTACAGCCGGAAGAGCAGGTCCTCGTAGGTCGGCATGGGCCAGGCGTCCTTGGCCACCAGTTTCTCCACCGCGTCGACCCGGGAGCGGAGTGCGGACATCTGGACCGTGACCTTCTCCCGGTAGGCCTTGGCCTGGGCGAAGGCGTCCTCCACCTCCTGGGCCTCACCCAGCACCTTCTCGAGCTTTTCCGACTCCTCGTAGATCTCCGATGTCAGCTCGGCGATCCTCTTGGCCCTCTTCTCCTGGGGGGAGCTGACCGCGCCGATGGCAGCCAGGCTGGCGGATTCCCGGGCCAGGGCGCCCGCGAAGGCGGTGGCCGCGGGGAAGATGGACCGGCGGACCATGTCGATCATCACCCCCGCCTCGATGTTGACCTGCTTGGAGTACTTCTCCAGGTAGATGTGGTAGCGGCTCTCCAGCTCGGCCCTGGACAGGACCTTGTGGCTCTCGAAGATACCCACGGTCTCCGGCTGGGTCAGGACCCCGAAAGACTCGATGGAGGCCCGGATGTTCGGCAGGCCCCGGCGCTCGGCCTCCTTCACCCATTCCTCGGAATAGCCGTTTCCGTTGAAGGTCACCCTGCGGTGCTTGGCGTAGGATTCCTTGACTATGGCCTGGATGGCGGCGGTCTTGTCCGCGGACTTCTCGAGAATGTCCGCGAACTCCGACAGGACCTGGGCCACCGCCAGGTTGAGGTAGGTGTTGGGGGTCGCGATGGACTGGGAGGAACCGACCATGCGGAACTCGAACTTGTTGCCCGTGAAGGCGAAGGGGCTGGTCCGGTTCCTGTCCGAGAGGTCCCGGGGAAGGCTGGGCAGGCTGGTGACCCCCAGCTTGATCCGGTCCCCGTTGCTCTGGGACTGGGCCTTGCCCTCGACGATGGCGTCCAGGATGCTGCAAAGCTGGCTGCCCAGGAAGACCGAGATGATGGCGGGGGGCGCCTCGTTGGCCCCCAGGCGGTGGTCGTTCCCCGCCGTGGCCGCCGCGGAGCGGATGAGCACGGCATAGCGGTCCACCGCCTCCACCACGGCGGTCATGAACAGGAGGAACCGGGCGTTGGATTCCGGGTTCTCCCCGGGTTCCAGGAGGTTGAGGCCGTCGTCGGTGGCCATGGACCAGTTGTTGTGCTTCCCCGAGCCGTTCACCCCCGCGAAGGGCTTCTCGTGGAGCAGGGCCTCCATGCCGTGCCTGCGGGCGACCTTCTGGAGGGTTTCCATGACCAGCTGGTTACCGTCCACCGCCACGTTGGTGGTGGTGAAGATGGGGGCCAGCTCGAACTGGTTGGGGGCCACCTCGTTGTGCTGGGTCTTGGCGGAGACTCCCACCTTCCACAGCTCGAAGTTCACCTCCCGCATGAAGGCGGCCACCCGCTCCTTGATGGCCCCGAAATAGTGGTCCTCCATCTCCTGGCCCTTGGCGGGCATGGACCCGAAGACCGTCCGTCCCGTGAGCATGAGGTCCGGCCGCCCCTCGAAGTACTTCGAGTCCACCAGGAAGTACTCCTGCTCGGGCCCCACGGTGGTGATGACCCGCTTGGAGCTCTCGTTGCCCAGGGCCCGGAGCACCCGGAGGGCCTGGGCGCCCAGGGCGTCCATGGACCGGAGAAGGGGGACCTTCTTGTCCAGGGCGTGGCCGTAGTAGCCGATGAAGGCCGTGGGGATGCACAGGGTCGTGCCCGTGGGATCCTGCTTGAGGAAGGCCGGGCTGGTGGTGTCCCAGGCGGTGTATCCCCGGGCCTCGAAGGTGGCCCGGAGGCCTCCGGAGGGGAAGCTGGAGGCGTCCGGCTCGCCCTTGATCAGCTCCCTGCCGGAAAACTCCATGAGGATCCTCCCGTCCGCGGTGGGGGAGATGAAGGAATCGTGCTTTTCCGCGGTCAGCCCCGTGAGGGGGTGGAACCAGTGGGTATAATGGGTGGCGCCCTTCTCCAGGGCCCAGTCCTTCATGGCGCTGGCCACCACCTCCGCCACCTCCAGGGACAGCTCCTTCTCGCCCGCCTGGACCTCCAACAGCTCTTTGTAGACGTTTTTGGGAAGCCGTTCCCGCATCACCGAATTGGAGAAGGAGTTCATCCCGTACACGCTCGTAACCGGGGTCTCGGAGAAATCGATGGCCTTGTTCATGTTCGCTCCTAGGGATGATACCGGCACCGCAGGGCCGGGGGTATGCTTAAGCTGTGCAGGATTCATGCCGCCTCTTCGCGGACTTGGGGGATATGTCCGACTTCGGGCAGAGCATCGGCTATAAGGCCGGGATTTACAAGAAAACCACGGAGACACGGAGGCACAGAGGTAAGAGGGAGGGAGCAGAAATAAGACTAATTGCCGGAAAGAGGAACGGGCGGACTGTATAAAGACTTGAATCAAAAAGAAATGGCGAGATGTATCCGATTTTTCAGTCTTGAATCCTGTTGATCCTGTCCATCTATTCCACCCCAAGACTTTCATTGAGCCAAGTCGGTATTCCTACATATCCGTAGCCTATACATCCCATTCTTACATATTTGTATCTTTATAGGACCTTTACTTAAAAACCCGGTACAATCGCCAGTTGATCGCGTAGTGCCGGACCCGAAGGCCCATCTGCCGCTCCGTTATCCCCAGGCTGCGGGCTCCGGCGGCCATGTTGCCCCCGGTGATCTTGAGGGCTTCCACGATCAGCTCCTTCTCCAGGCGCGAAAGCGCGGCATCCAGGGTTGAGGTCGGCTCCGTCCGGGTCGATACGGCGGACTGGAGGCTGGGGGGCAGGTGGTAGGAGTGGATGACCATGTCCGTGGACAGGATGACCGCCCGCTCGATGCAGTTCTCCAGCTCCCGGACGTTTCCCGGCCAGTGGTAGCTCGTGAGGAGGTCGATGGCCGGGCTGGAGATGCGCTTCACGGCCTTTCCGTTCCGGGCCGCGTACTTCTCCGTGAAATGGTCCGCCAAAAGGACGATGTCGCTCTTCCTCTCCCGGAGGGGCGGCACCCGGATCGGGAAGACGTTCAGCCGGTAATAGAGGTCCTCCCGGAAGCGCCCCGCGGCCAGCTCCTCCTCCAGGCGCCGGTTGGTGGCGGCTATCACGCGCACGTCCACCTTCACCGCCCCGGAGCCCCCCACCCGCTCGATCTCCCTCTCCTGGAGGACCCGGAGAAGCTTGACCTGGACCTGGGGGGAGAGCTCCCCGATCTCGTCCAGGAAGACCGTTCCCCCGTGGGCCAGCTCGAAACGGCCCTTCCGCTGGCCCGCGGCCCCGGTGAAGGCCCCCTTCTCGTGCCCGAAGAGCTCGCTCTCGATGACCGACTCCGGCAGGGCCGCGCAGTTCACCTTGACGAAGGGGCCGTCGGACCGGCGGGACTTGCGATGTATCTCCGCGGCTACGAGCTCCTTGCCCGTGCCGCTCTCCCCCGTGACAAGCACCGTGGCGTCGCTGGGAGCCACCTGGTCCACCAGGGCGATGACGGCCCGCAATGCGTCGCTGGTGCCGACCATGGAACCCGAGAGGGCCTCGTCTTCGGCGCAGACGGCGCCGATCGGCGCCAACGGGCCGTTCGTTCCCCGCCCCATGAGGGCGGTCTTTTCCCGGATCCGCTCCCGAAGCTTGGCGGAATCGGCGATCAGGGCGGCCGCCTTCTCCAGGATACCCA
>JBFZER010000267.1:0-5922 GCA_041306765.1 Spirochaetota bacterium
CAAGATCGCCGTCAAGGCCGACGGGAAGACCGACGCCATCTCCGGCGTCTCCATCACGGTGAAAGAGTTTCTCGACCTGGTCCCCAAGGCCCTGGCCGCGGGCCCGGTAGCCAAGGGCTCCTATAAGAAGGACGGCTGGTTCTACGCCAAGGCCGCCGAGTTCGACAAGAGCGGATACGCCGCCACCGCCCTGATCACCATCGTCAACGGGCGCATCGTCGGCGCCGTCTCCAACGCGGTCAACAAGGCCGGCGGAGACAGCAAGTACGTACGGGCGAACAAGGGTTCCTACAAGATGAACGCCAAGGAAGGCGAGTGGAACGTCCAGGCAGACCGCATGGCCGCCGCCCTGGTGAAGTCCCAGGAGGTGTCCAAGATCGCGGTCAAGGCCGACGGCAAGACCGACGCCATCGCCGGCGTTTCCGTCACCGTGGCCGAGTTCGTCAAAATCGCCGCGGAAGCCCTCAAGGCGGCGCAGTAAGCCGCCGGACCCGGTCGGATAGACCGGCCGCAGGAAACGCCCGGGGCGGATGCTCCGGGCGTTTCCGTTTCCCGGCGGCGAGCCTGCGTTCGTGCACCCCGGATTTGCCCCTAAGCCTGCGCCCGGCTTCCTCCGAAAATCAAACCAGAAGATCCGCCGCGTTTCCGAAACCTCGACGGCGGGCTTCCCCAGGAGGAAGATCATGAAACAATTCGCCATACGGGGAACCAGCCAGGCGCCTTCCATCCTCGAGCTCATCAACGAGATCGAGAACGGATATTTCGTCCGGATCGTCCACAACCACGAAGACTGGGAAGACGTGCGGGAGGAATTCATGACCAAGGAACTCTTCGACACCTGCGTCCGCACCGGTTACATCGCCGAACTGTCCGCCTGACAGCAGGCGACAGGAACCAGGACTCAGGCGGCAGATTGGCGTCCAGGCGACAGATGACTGGAACAATCCACCGCCGTCCGGTTGGTCTCTGACGCCTGGCTCCTGACTCCTTCCCCCTTAGTCCTTCCCTTACAGCCTCCCGGATGATATTCTTTCCCGCATCGCGCCCGGCCGGGGCGCGGCGGGAGGAACATGGGCGAATCCCCAGCCTACACGACAGGCCGTAGCTTCCGGAAACACCTGGCAACCCTGTACGGAAAGTCCGACGAGGCCGTCCAGACCCGGCGCTACGAGACCCTCGGGGCCAAGGCGGCGGAGGCCTTCGGGGGCCGGCCCCGGTTCTTTTCCGCCCCGGGCCGCACGGAGCTGGGCGGAAACCACACGGACCACAACCGCGGCCGGGTCCTCTGCGCCGCCGTCACCCTGGATGCCGTCGCCGCCGTCCTGCCCTCGGAGGGCATGGATGTGGAGCTCTGGTCCGACGGCTGGGAACGCCCCTTCCGCCTGGACCTCGCGAGGCTGGAGCCGGTGGACGCCGAACGGTGTTCAACGGAAGCCCTGGTGCGGGGGGTTGCGGCGGGGTTCGCGGAAGCGGGGTTCCGGATCGGCGGGTTCAAGGCCGTCCTGAACTCCCGGGTCCTGCCCGGCTCCGGCCTGTCCAGCTCCGCGGCCCTCGAGGTCCTCCTGGGCGTCGTCCTCTCCGGCCTGTACAACGATGGCGCCGTCCGCCCCGAGGAACTGGCCCGGATCGGGCAGCGGGCGGAAAACCAGCACTTCGGCAAGCCCTGCGGCCTCATGGATCAGACCGTCTCCGCGGTCGGGGGCGTCCTGCTCATCGATTTCGAGAACCCCGAAGAACCCCGGATCAAGAGGATTGCGGCCGATTTCGAGAAGGAAGGTTTCGCGCTGGCGGTCATCGCCGCCGGAGGCAGCCACGCGGACCTGACGGACGACTACGCGTCCATCCCCCGGGAAATGCGGGAGGTCGCCTCGGTTTTCGGAAAGGAAACCCTCCGGGGCCTGGAGGCGGACCAGCTCCTGCGGAAAATGCCGGAGGTCCGCGCGGCGGCGGGCGACCGGGCGGCCCTCCGGGCCCTGCACTTCCTGGAGGAAAACGAGCGGGTTCTGGACATGGCGAAGGCCCTTGACGACGGCCGCATGAAACGCTTCCTCAAACTGGCGGGCCGCTCCGGGGCTTCCTCCTGGCGGTACCTTCAGAATGTCCTGGCTCCCGGGGATGCCCGCGACCAGGGGCTGGCCCTGGCCCTGGCCCTGACGGAAACCTTCCTGGGCAAGCGGGGCGCCTGCCGGGTGCACGGCGGGGGCTTCGCGGGGACCCTCCAGGCCTACGTCCCCCTGGACGGATTCAAGGAATACAAGAATTTCATGGAACGGGTCCTGGGGCCGGGCTGCGTGACCCGGCTGCGGCTGAGGGAAGAAGGCGCGGGGGAAGTGAAGTGACAGGATCCTGGCTCCTGACCACCGGCCACTGATTCCGAAAGGAGATTTCGCGATGTCAAACGTCCAACGGGGTTTCCGGCCCTTCCTGGGCCTGACCTTCCTGATCGGCTTCGGGTTCTTCACCATGGGTCTCATGGATCCGCTGTACGACACCTACGTCCCCGTCTTCCTGGGACGCTACATCCCCTCCATGGGCATCGTAGGGTCCGTCATGACCCTGGACAATATCTTCGCCCTGTTCCTGATCCCCCTCGTGGCGGTCTGGTCCGACAAGGTCAAGACGCCCCTGGGCCGGCGCATGCCCTTCATCCTGGTCACCCTGCCGCTCACCGCCCTCTCCTTCGCCTTCCTGCCCTACGCTGCCGCGGCCTCCCTGGCGGCACTGGTGGCGGCGATCTTCCTGCTGAACCTCTGGAAACAGTCCGCCCGCGGGCCCGTGGTGGCCTTGATGCCGGATATCGTGCCCGGGGAATACCGGTCCGAGGCCAACGGGGTCATCAACACGATGGGCGGCATCGCGAGCATCGTGGGAACCCTGGGCCTCGCGCGCCTCATGGACCTGGACATTGTCCTGCCCGTACTGGGCCCGACCAAGGACCGCATCCCCTTCCCGATCGCCGGAGCCCTGGTGGTCGCGGCGGTTCTCCTGCTGTTCGCCTTCGTGCGGGAACGCGGCACCGGGGAAGCCGCCGCGGAGCCGAGGGTCACCCTGCGGGAATCCCTGGCCGCCATAGCCGGAAGCCGGGACAAGAGCGCCCTCCTGATCCTGGTTTCCCTGTTCCTCTGGTTCCTGGGATACCAGGGGGTGCTCCCCTTCATCGGGAAATACAGCATCGAGGCCCTCGGGGTCTCCCCGGGGCGGGCCGCCTTCGGGGCGGGCATGGTGGGCATCGCCTACGCCCTGTTCGCCATACCCTCCGGCTACGTCGCGCACCGGATCGGCCGAAGGCGGGCCATCCGGATATCCCTGGCCGCCCTGACGGTCCTGGTATCCCTGCTCTTCTTCCTGGATCCCCTGGCCGGTGCCCTGGGGCTCTCGGGGATGTCCAAGGTCTATTTCTTCTGGAGCCTGCTGTTCTTCTTCGGGATGTTCTGGGTGACCGTGGTGACGAACTCCTTTCCCATGCTCTGGCAGATGGCCCGGTACGGGAACGTCGGAATCTACACGGGACTCTACTACACCTTCAGCCAGGGAGCCGCCATCCTGTCCCCTCCCCTCACCGGGGGACTCATCGACCTGGCGGGCTATCGGGGGATATTCGCATTCTGCGCCGTCTGCATGGCCGCCGCCTTCGTGGTCATGGGCTTCGTGAGGAGCGGGGAAGCCGGACAGGCCTCCGCCGAGGGGAGCCCGTGATGGTCCGCTCGGCGCCGGGGGCCTCCTGATGGACGCCCTGGCGAACACGGCGCGCAAGCTCCTGGCTTCCTACGAGGAAGCGGGGGGCATCAACCACTCCGACGGCCCCAACCTGCCCTCCAAGCAGAGCGTGGCCTCCATCGTGGACGACCTGGAGACCCTGGCCTTCCCGGGCTACCGCCGGGAGGACGGCATCGTGGACACCAACGCCGATTTCCTGATCGGGGAGATCGTCCACCGGGCCGCCCGCACCCTGGTCCGTGAGCTGGAGCGCAGCCTGGACTACCGGTACCGGCTGGAGGGCCAAAAGGGCTGTCCCGCCGCCTGCCACGTGGAGGCCCGGGACCTGGCCTACGACTTCCTGGAATCCCTGCCGGCGATACGGTCCGTGCTCATGGAGGATGTGGCCGCGGCCTTCTCCGGGGATCCCGCGGCCAAGAGCGTGGAGGAGGTCATCCTCTCCTACCCCGGGATGGAGGCCATCGCGGCCCACCGGTTCGCGCACTGGTTCTGGGAACGAGGGATACCCCTGCTGCCCCGGATGATGAGCGAGTACCTGCACGGCAAGACCGGGATCGACATCCACCCCGGCGCCCGGATCGGACGGATGTTCTTCATCGACCACGGCACGGGGGTGGTCATCGGGGAGACGGCGGTCATCGGGGACCGGGTGAAGATCTACCAGGGCGTCACCCTGGGGGCCCTCTCGGTGCGCAAGAGCGAGGGGGATGTCAAGCGGCATCCGACCATCGAGGACGACGTGACGATCTACTCGGGGGCGACCATCCTGGGCGGCGAAACGATCATCGGTCGGGGTTCCGTCATCGGGGGCAACGTCTGGCTGACCCGGTCCGTGCCCGCCCATTCCCGGGTCTACATGCCCCAGGGGGACTTCATCCTGGAGTGCGAGGGCGGGGCCCAGACCCTGTCCGCAGGCTGCTCGTCCTAGAAGAGGGTGACTTCGCCGGACTCCACACCTTCCTCCACGCTGAAATCCCCCAGGATCCCTGCGGTCTTCTTGTGGGTGAAGATGGTGAACCGCTCCACCATGCGACGGAGGCGGTCGTTCCGGATGGAATGAAGGTCCTCCCCGCCTCCCTCGATCCCTTCCGCCTCGAGGGACGCCTCCCGTTTCAGGATCTCGACCTCGCCTCTCAGGCCCTCCAGGGTGTCCTTCAGGCCGGCGAGGCGGTCGAGGGAGGAACGGGCGGAACGGATCAGATCCAGGAATTCCGGGGTGTAGAGCCGGAAGGACCGGATGGCCTCCTTGACCCGCTCCCGGGCGGTTTCCAGGCGAAGGAGCTCGTCCTCCATCCGGCGCACCGAGAGGCTGAGCCGTTCGTCGTTCCGTTCCTGGACCTTGTCGTACGCCTGGATCTCAGCGCTGGCGGTCTTGATGAAGGACTTGGTCAGGTCCGTGGCCTGGCCCACGTCCCGGCCCAGGCTTTCGGTGATCTCGATCATGCCGGCCACCGTGTTGGAGACCACCGCAAGGGCCCGGGTCCGGGCGATCTCGATGCGGGATGCCACCACGATGTTCTGGAATTTCCCCAGGAGGGAGGAGAGCTTCTTGAAGGAATCGTTCAGCTGGCGCACTTGTTCGGACAGGCTCCGTCCCGCGGAAAGGGCGCGGCCTTTGAGGGCCAGGTAGGTTTCCGCCTTCCCCGCCGCCTCCCCGGAGCCGACCCCGACGTCCTCGCAGATATCCACGGTCCGCTGGCGCCGGATCTCAAGCCGCTCCACGACGCCCACGACCTCGTCGATGTGTCCCCCCATTCCGGAGACGCCCCCCTCGATGCGCCCGATCACGTCGGAGAGTACCGACAGGGAGAGATCCGCCACGGCGGCCACGAACGCGAGTTCGTCCTTCCGGGAAATTCCCTCGTTTCGGAACACTTCCCTCAGGGAGAGGACAACGTGGTCGATGGATTGACGGAGTATATCCTGGACCTGGACGCCCTGCATGATGCCCAGGATGGGATCCCGGACACCCGCGGCTTCCCGGGAGAGATCTCCGAAGGCGGAGGCCGAATCCTGGACCCGGGCGTCCAGGGCGGAGAAGCCTCCGGACAGGGTCACCCGGATCTCCTCGAAGAAGCGTTCCTGGAGGGAGGCGAGTTCGGAGAGGATGGATCCGAGGGAGCGGAAAGATTCCAGGAGCTTCCGCCCCTGTAAGCTGATGTCATCGGTCACCGAGATCGTCTTGAAGGAGATCTGCTTGAGTTC
>JBFZER010000268.1:0-3942 GCA_041306765.1 Spirochaetota bacterium
TGAGTTTCCGGGCCAGCTGGTCCGCGAAGAGGCTCTCTTCGTGTATCAGTTTCAGGTTTTCGTCCACCCTGCCGGTCATGTCCGAAAGGCGCGTCAGGACTCCGTCGTATTCGGACAGCCGGCTGCCCATGGAGTCCAGGGTGTCGGAGCGGGATTCCAGCTCGTCCTGGGCCTCCTTGACCCGCTTCAGGACTTCCTTGGCGGCCTTGGAGCGCACGTCCAGTTCGATGCCGTAGGATTTCAGGTCTTCGGACCGCTGGTCCACGTAGGCGGCCAGGTCCTCCCGGATGCGGTCCGTGAACTTCTTCACCTTTTCCAGGGATCGGTTGTCCCGGTCCAGGAACCGGTAGACGGCCAGCACGATGGCTACGATTGCGATGGTTATGATATTGCCCGGGTCGAACAGCATGCGGCGCTCCCTGCTGGGGGTCGGGATCGGTCGAGTCCGGTCCGATCAGCCGCCGTACGGCGGAAAGCGGACCATCCGCCCGTTCACGCGGAAGTATATACCATGCGGGCCGGCAAATGAAGAACCGACTGAAAACTATTCCCGGACTTCACCACGGAGATCACCATAAGCGGCCGTGGAACCATCGATCCGACAGGATGAACAAGATTAAGAGCCGATGAACAGGATGCGGTCTAAGATTCGGCCCTTCTCCATTCTTAATCTTGTAAATCCTGATCCATCTTGTACATCTTGTTGGACCTGTGGTTCCAAGCCTTGCCCTGCTGCTCGGTCGAATTCTCTACGCGCTTATCTCGCGGCTGCGGCGGGCGGCGGCGTCCACGGCGTCCATGACGATGGACCGGAAGGCCCGGCGCTCCATGATATGGATTCCGGCGATCGTGGTGCCCGCGGGGGACGCGACGATGTCCTTGAGCTCCCCGGGGTGCATGCCGGACTCCAGGATGATCCGGGCCGCGCCCTGGAGGGTCTGGGCCGCGAACTCGTAGGCCGCCTCCCGGCTCATCCCGTTCAGGACCGCCCCGTCCGCCAGGGATTCGATGAACAGGAAGACGAAGGCCGGCCCCGATCCGGACAGGGCCGTGACCGTATCCAGCCAATCCTCCTCGACCAGCCGGGCCCGGCCGGCCATGCGGAAGATGCCCAGGATCTCCTCCACGTCCTCCGGAGGCACGCCCTCGTCAGCGCAGACCGCGGTCATGCCCAGTCCCACGGACAGGGCGATGTTCGGCATGATCCGGACGATCCGGGGAGGGGTGGCGAAGAAGCTCCGGAGCCGGGCGATCGAAACCCCCGCGGCCATGGAAACCAGGATGGTATCGGGGGACATCCCCGGGGCCGCCTGGGTGAGGACCGAGGCCACCGCCTTGGGCTTCACCGCCAGGAGCACCCGGTCGGCGCTCCGGGCGAGGTCCTCCGGGGTCTCCTGGACCATAAGCCCGTGCCGTTCCGCCAGGCGCTCCGCCCGGGACCGGGTCCGGTTCCAGATGAGCCCCCGGCCCTCGCCGATGGCGGGCCCCAGGGCATCCAGGAGTATCTCGACGATGCGTCCGGCTCCCATGAAGCCGAAGGTCCGCGCGGAATCCGTCGTGGTGTCCATGTCCGGGAGGATATACACATCCGGCCGGATGGGGAAGGCGAGTCGATTCATATATCAGAGGGGATTGTTTCGACGATACGTCGGATCCGGTAATCTCGCCGAAGCCCGTAGGGCTTCGGTGCCGTGAGCGGTTCGGGACTTCGCCCCGAACCGCTCGCGAGGCTTGCGAAGCCGGACTGCGGCGCATAGAATGTAAGAGGCCGGGGCGAACAGGAATGCACACCAGACGGAGCCCGGCGGGGAAGTGCGACGTGTCCGACGAAATCGATCCAGAAATAGCGGCCCTGCTAGGTACGGGACCCGGCCCCAAGGCCGAGGCGGGAAGGAACGCGTCCGCCTCCATGAATCCGGATTTCGACTCCCTCTTCGGGGGAGCCGGCGTCGTCGTGGAAGAGCGCAGCAAGGCGGAATTCGACGTGGACCTTTCCCGGGCCCGCATAGCCCCGGTCGTGAAGGACGAGGAGTCCGTCCCGAACGATTTCTTCTCGGACCCGGACTTCTACCGCAAGGCCCTGGCTGCGGAGGGCGAGGAATCCCAGAAACTCCACGCCCTGCTTTCCAAGTATCTACAGTCCAAGGACCCCAAGGACCGCGGGGTCTACCGTCAGCAGATCATACCGGCCTACTGGAACCTCCTGCACCGGGTGGCCCTGAAATGCGCTTCCCCGGGCTTCCCCGTCCCGAAACAGGTCCTGCTGCGGTACGGAGTCCTGCTCCCCACCCTCCTGTCCCCGGAACAGCAGGACATGATCCAGCGGGTGGTCCACAAGAAGGAGCTGGACGAGCCCTTCTACTACCTGGACGAGTGGCTCCGGGCCGTGGCCCTGGGCCACGTGGGGCAGAGCGCCACGGACGAGGTGAAGTCCCGGTCCGGGGACGACCGTTCCCGGTTCAACGCCATACTGCAGAGGGTCCAGGGCAAGAAGGATACGGCGGAGAGCCTCATGAAGGCCAAGGCGGAAACCCGGAGAACCCTGGAAGGCCTCCTGCGGGACCGGCTGGACCAGCTCGTCCAGCACGATTCCGTGCCCGGGTTCTTCCACGTCCCGGCCCCGTATACGGAAGCCCAGAAGAAGGTCATGACCGAGTTCCAGGAGATCTTCCGGAGCATGCTTCAGTCGGACAAGGAGCTCGGTTCCTCCATCGAGGCCTTCAAGGACGCCACAGCGGAACTGGAGTCGGTTCACCAGAAGATGGAGGGGCTCGAGGAGGATGTGAAGGCGAACTTCCAGGCCCTGGCCCAGGAATTCGAGACCGCCCGCCAGATGACCAAGCTCTGCGTGGGCCGCCAGGGCAACCACTTCCCGGTCCTGACCCGGGAGTACTTCCACGGCAGTTCCCGGGACATCGGGTCCCGGGAGAACGTGGCCCGCCTCCTGGCCTGGGTCGAGGGCATCGACTCCCAGGCCTTCTGCCGCCCCTATAAAAACACCCTGAACCGCATCGTCCCCTACATCGTGATCCTGCCCACCTACGGGGATTTCGGGGTGTGCTGGGAGCCCTTCGACAAGTTCAACCGGGCCACCAGCCGGGGCCGGGTGGCCATCCCGATGTACCCCAAGAACCTCCAGCTGGCGGTGGTCACCTCCGTCGCGGATCTCCGGTGGCAGGTGGCAAAGGAGAAGGCCTCGTATTACTGGATGGAGGAAGGCCTCACGGGCAACTACTACCAGTGGTTCACCTCGAAGAAGATGAAGGGCGATGTCAAGGAGTTCTTCATCCAGGACTACATCCTGTGGATCACCAAGGAGAGCGAGGGCATCCAGAAGCTGGACAAGGAGGTCCGGGCCGTGTTCTGGCGCTACATGCCCTTCGCCCAGGAAATCAAGGACAAGCTGAAGACCCGGAGCTACGTCTACCAGGAGCTCTACCAGAAGGACATCAACCGCTCGATGTCCGACGGGTATTGACCCCCGTCGCCAGGTAGACCCCGCACACGACCACCGCCCCTCCCGCCAGCTGGAGGGGCGTCAACCTCTCCCCCAGGATCAGGAAGGACGCCGCCACGGAAACCACGGGGATCAGGTTGATGTGGACGTTCACGATCCCGGCTCCCAGGACCTCGAGGCCCGTGACGTAGAGGATCGTGGCCAGGGCGGAACCGAAGACCCCCAGGAAAAGGACGTTCAGGGCCACCCCCCAGGTGAAGGCTCCCCAGGCCACCCGTTCGAACAGGGCGAAGGGCACGAAGCCCGCCATGCCGAAGGCGCTCTGCCAGAACGTGATCTCCAGCCGGTCGTACCTCGACAGGAGCGGCCGGGTGAGGAATCCGTAACCCACCCACGCGAAGGCCGCCAGGAGCATGAACAGGTAGCCCGCCGGCGCGAGGCTGAGCCGGAAGGACTCCGCCACGATCATCCCGATGCCCGCCACG
>JBFZER010000269.1:0-8991 GCA_041306765.1 Spirochaetota bacterium
CAACGCCTCGGGCCGGTGGAGAAAGTATTTCTTCCCCGCGGGGCACTCTTCGGATTCGGGCTCGCCGTTCTATTACCGCATCGACGCCGGAAAAGCCCACATCCTGGTGCTGAACCTCCTCTGGGGCGAGGAGGACTTCGACCACGACCAGCGGGCCTGGCTGATCGATCAGCTCAAGGCCATTCCCCGGGATCACGCGGTGGTCGTCCTGTCCCACTGCTACTACTACGCCTCGGGATACGACGATCCTGAATCGGGCAGCCCCTGGTACGACCACCCGGGCACCATCCGGGAGGTCGTGCCCATCCTGGAAGAATACGGCGTGGACCTGGCCGTGTCCGGTCACAACCATTACCAGGAACTACTGGAGCGGAACGGGGTCACCTACGCCGTGATCGGGGCCATGGGCGGGGTGCCGGACCCGGCTCCGACCTACCGGTCCCCCGCCTCGAGGTGGATCCGGATCTCGACCTTCGGGTTCCTGGAGGCGGAGTTCCACCCGGCCCGCATCGATCTGACCTTCCGGGACGCCTCGGGAACAGAACTGCACCGCGCGGCGGTATCCGCGGACTAGGAGTCGCGCCATGGACAGCGCCGCGGATCCGTCCCCGTCCGGGGGCGCCCGCTTCCTGGAATCCTCCTTCACGGCCCTGGACCGGTACCGGGGCAACCCGGCCGCGCCCCTGCGGTTCCTGCTCTTTCGCGGGGGACTGGCCGACCTGGCGCGCCTGGGCTACGAGCTCGAGTTCCCGGGGCTTCCCTACGCGGACGCCGCTTCCCCGGACCTGCGGGGACCGGAGGGTACCCCGGCCCCGCCCTGCAGATACGTCTGCGCGGACCCCGAGGAGGAGCCGGAACCCCATGCCTACGGATACCTCGACCTGACTTTCGACCCCGAGAGCCGCAGCTACCGGCATCCGAGGCGTCGTTTCCCGGACCCCCGGGAGCCCGTGATCTACCCCTCCGACGCCCCCGATGACCGTACGGTGTTTGAAACCGCGGTCCTCCTGGCCCGGTTCCCCTACCGCCTGCCGGAGGGGGGCTTTTCCGTGGGCGTCCCGAGGAACCTCTCGCCCCTGTACCAGAGGGATCTCCTGTCCCTGATCCTGACCGGCCGGGATCCCGGCGCGGCCCTGGAATGGCTGGGCGAGACGGGGTTCCTGGAGACCTACTGGCCCGAGCTGGCGGCCCTTCGCGGAGTGGACCATTCCAAGGAATTCCACCCCGAGGGGGATGTCTGGGCCCATACCCTGGAAACCTTCCGGTACCGCAAGCTCACGGAGCTAAGGCTGTCCCTGGGCCTTCTGCTCCACGACACGGGCAAGCCCGCCTCCCGGTCCGCGGAGGGCCGCCGCTTCGACCGGCACAGCGAGATCGGCGCCCGGCTGGCGCGCCGCTTCCTGGAGAGACTGGGATTCGCCCGGAGCGTGGCCGACGACGTGGAATTCCTGGTCCGCCGGCACATGATGCCCGCCGCCCTTCCGCGCCTGCCCCTGAACCGGGTGCAGGAGGACCTGGAGCACCCGCTGTTCCCGATGCTCCTGGAGCTGTACCGCTGCGACGAGCTGTCCACCTTCCGGGGACCCGACGGGTACTACCAGGCCTGCGCCGCCTATCGACAGTACCTCCGGAACGTGCGGAACCCGTACCGCAATCCGGATGGAAGCAAGTCCCTGAAGATCTTCCTGGAATAGGAGACCCGGATGAAGGAAGCCTACCGCTGCGTCTACCTGGAGGATGCCGTAGTCGTGAAGAGCCTGTTGGACTCCGCGGGAATCCCGTCCCGGGTCCTGAACGGGGACATGCTGGACGTGAACCCGTTCTTCTCCGTCTCCGTGCAGGGGGTGCGCATCCTGGTCTCCGACGAGGACTGGGAGGACTCCCAAGCCGTGGTGGCGGACTTCAAGTCCCATCGGGAAGAGTAGGCTAGAACCCGAAGACGGCCCGGCGGTTCTCCGCGCCGATCCGGCGAATTTCCTCCATCAGGGGCTTTTCGGGATCCCGCTTCCGGGTCAGTTCGATGGAGAACTGGTTCATGGAGAAATGGCTGAACACCAGGATCTCCTGCCGGACGGCTTCCGGCGCGTCCCGGTAGAGGCGGAAGAACTCGGCGAACCAGGGGCCGAAGATGCCCCGGGGTTTCAGTTCCGAACGGCCGGAGATCCAGACGGGGATCCCGAGGGCCCTGTGGAGAGCCCGGGCGAAGCCGGCCATCCAGACCTGGCTTTCCGCGAGGAGGGCTTCCACGGCGCCGGTCCCGTCCAGGCCCCGAAGCAGGGCCAATTCCGCGGTCTTCGGGGTATGCACGGGGGTCTT
Organism: Spirochaetota bacterium; assembly: GCA_041306765.1. Lineage (GTDB taxonomy): Bacteria > Spirochaetota > Spirochaetia > Treponematales > UBA12059 > JAAYUR01. The sequence goes on from JBFZER010000269.1 coordinate 2,317, forward strand.
GTTGATGATCAGGACCTCGGACCGGAAGTCCGTCCCCAGTTCCCTGCGGAAGAACCCCTCCGCCAGACGCCCCGACTGTCCCACCAGGTACCGCTGGTTTTCGGTTTTCTGCTCCTTTTTGCCCGGGTTGTCGGCGATCAGGATCCACCGGGGCCGGGAATCCGGTCCGATGTCGTCCAGGGCCCGGTTGTACACGACGGAAGTCTCCACGGCGTAGTCGCCGTAGCCCCGGGCCGTGCGGAGCCGTTCCTGCAGGTCCCGGAGCTCCGGCACGGCGGCGGACCACAGGCGTACCTTTTCCCGGAAGGAGCTCCGGAGGGCGGCGAATTTTTCGTACCCGAGTCGATCCATGCCGGGCATTGTGACGGACCCGCCCGGAAGCCGCAAGGGTGACCGGCAAACCGCGCTCCTGTGGATAATTCGGCCCGCCGAGCATATACTGAGGCTATGAAATTGATACGCTGCTTTATGGTCGCCCTGGTACTTCTTCTGGGCGCGGATGCCGCGTTCGGGCAGGGAAGGCCCCGCAACATCCTCTCGCTCAAGTTCAACTACTACACCGACCAGCGGTTCGGATTGGAATGGGAGGAGGTCTTCCTGGCCCCCCTGCCCAAGGGGTTTTACCTGGTGTCCGCCGTCTCCGGCACGAATACGAGCTTTTCCGACTTGACCGGCGGCCGTCTGGGACTGGCGTTCGACCTTCCCGGTTCCTTCTACGGGGAGGTCTCCTACGAGCTGGAATACGATTGGCGGGAGGCAGAGCCGAAGCACACCCCCCTGGTCTCCTGCACCTACGAGTCGGGACCCGCGATGGCGAGCCTGTCCCTTTCCGGTGAGTTCACCCCGGACAGCGCGGGAGGGATTCTCTCGCCCTCGCTGAAATATGCCCTGGGTCCCCGGCTTTCCCTGTCGACTTCGCTGTTCCTGGCCTTCCATCACTACACCACCGCGGAAAGCTTCTTCAATTTCGCGGCCTTGGCCACGGGGGAGTACGGCCTGGGACCGGAGATTTTCCTGTCCCTCGGCGGTACCTTCGGGACGGTGTACGAGCCCGGCGCACGCTACGCGAAATGGTCCGTGCTCGGGGGCGTCAAGGTCGTGCCCTCGGATTCGGTCGCGGTGAAGTGTCTCGTCGAGTTCGAGAACGCGGATTCCGCGCCGGTGAATCCCCACAACATCATCTCCGCCCAGATCGTGGCGGACGTCAAATTCCGCGGGAAAGAGTGAGGCAAGCCCGCTCGGACCGGTGCGCGGGGCCCCGGGGGAATTCGTTCGGGAGGCAGCATGGGGATTGAGACGACCGGTGGGGCGCTCGTATTGACGCCCGAGGTCAAGCACCTGGACATCCTGAACTCCAAGGAGTTCGCGGAGCGCTTCGGTCCGGCGGCGAAGGATGCGCGGACGGTCATCCTGGACATGTCGCAGGTCCAGTTCGTGGACAGCTCGGGGCTCGGCGCCCTGCTCAACCTGGTGAGGGATACCCTCGGAAGGGGCGGCCGGATCTCGATCTGCTGTCCCCAGCCGTCCGTCAAGGTCCTGTTCCGCATGGTCCAGCTATCAAAGCTCGTCTCCATCTTCGACGGGAAGGACTCGGCGCTCGCCTGGGCGGAGACATGAGCGGAGTCCCTCCCGGCCTGATCTCCTTCTTCCCGGCCGCCGTGCTGTCCGTGTCGCTGGGCGCCCTGGCCGCGTCCGCGGTCCTCGCGGCCCGGCGAGCTTCCCTCCTGCCCCTCGATCGGCCTGAATTCCGGGAGTTCGCCGCCTCCCTGGATGGAGCCGTCGCGTTGATCTCCGCGGACCTGGAACGGGTCCTGTACGCGAGCCCGGGTTTCGAACCCCTCTTCGGGGCGAGTCCGGATCGCATCTCCTTCCGGCGGCTGGAACGCATCGTGCATGCGGAAGATCTGGAGGCCCTGGAGACGGCTCTCTCCGCCGGCCGCCTCAAACCGTTTGAGGTGGAATTCCGGATCCTGTCGGGGGGGGATCCGCGCTGGCTGAGGATGCGGGGCTTCCCGGTGGCGGGGAAGGGGAAGAAAGCCGCCCGCAAAATCGCCGTGTGGGTGGAGGACCGATCCCTGCGGAAGACCGACGAGCTCAGGCTGGTGGAGGCCCTCGACTACGAGGTGGCCGTGGGGGCCCGCATCCAGCAGGCCCTGCTCCTGGGCAGCCCGGAGCGGGCGTATCCGGGATTCGACCTGGCCTCCATGACCCTGCCTTCCCAGAAGATCGACGGGGACTTCATGGATTTCTTCGACGGCGGGCCCGAGGTGCTGGATCTCATGCTCGGGGACGTGATGGGAAAGGGCGTCCCCGCGGCCCTGACGGGCGCCGCCGCCTGCAACGCCTTTTTCCGGGCCCGGCTCGCGCTTGCGGAACGGGCGGGGGCGGCCCTTCCTCCCGTGAGGGACATCGTCCGGGGGGCGGAGGAGCGGATCGCCGGAAAGCTCATGGACCTGCGCACCTTTTTCACCCTTGTCTACGGCCGCCTGGACGGGAAGCGGGGTCTGTACCGCTACGTGGACTGCGGGCATACGAGCGTCCTCCATTTCGAGTGTAAAACCGGGCGATGCTGGCGGCTCAAGGGCGCGAACGCCCCGGTGGGGTTCATGCCCGAGCAGGATTACGTCGAGTACGCGGTGCCGCTCTCCCCCGGGGACCTGCTGTTCCTGTATTCCGACGGGATCACGGAAGCCGAGAATTCCGAGGGGGAGCGGTTCGGGGAGGATCGTCTCATGAAGCTCGTGGGGTCCCACTCCGGGCTGGACGCCGCGGCGCTCCTGGAAAAGGTCAAGCACATCGCCTTCGCCTACGCCGGGGGGGATTTCAAGGACGACGTCACGGCCCTGGTGGTGCGCGTCGCTTCCGGGCCCTCCGTACGGACCGCGCACCGCACGTTTCCGCAGTCGATGGAATCCCTGCGGGCGGTGCGGGATTTCTACCGCGTCTGCGCGGACCGGGCCCTGTCGGAATCCCTTTCCTCAGAGGATCTGGACGCCCTGCTCATCGCGACCGGCGAGGCCGCCGCGAACATCTTCCGGCACAGCATCCCGGAGCATCCGGCCGCCTGCACGGCGGCCTTCCGGGTATCCGATTCCTGGGCCGCCTTCTGCCTGTACTATCGGGGAACGGATTATGAATGGCAGGAGCCGACCGCTCCGCCCATCGAGGACTACCCCGCGGGGGGTTACGGCCTCTACCTCATCAACGAGGCCATGGATTCCGTGACCGTCTCGACCGGGGAGGGCGGTGAGGTGCGCCTCTGCATGCTGGTCGATCTGGCGTCGAGGGCGCGCACGTGAGGGGCGTCCGCGAGCTCGGAGACGGTATCTACCGGATAGCCGCGGCGGGTGAGCCGAGGTTGTTCCCCGGATACTCGTATCTAGTCACGGACGCGGGCAGGGCCGTCCTGGTGGATCCCGGTCCCGCGGCGGACTTCGCCGCGACCCTGGCGCTCTGCCGGTCGGTGATCTCCCAGGAGCGGATATCCTTCCTGATCCTGACCTCGGAGACCCCGGACGCCGCCTCCAGCCTTCCCCTGTGGCCAGCTTCCGGATTCCCGGGCAAGGTCCTGGCCCATTGGAAGGCGGGACTCCAGGCCCGCTTCTACGGGGGGCCGGAAATCCGCGACCTGGGGAACCATGAGGACCGGATCTCCTTCGGCGGCGGCAGGACCTTCCGCTTTGTCAACGTGCCCGGCCTGCCGTCCGCGGGCTCGATCTTCTGCCTCGATGAAAGCTCCGGGAGCCTGTTCACCGGCATGGCCCTGGGCTCGGTGGGGGGGGGCGAGGCCGAGGCGGACGCGGAGTCTCCCGGGAGGATCGAGTCCTTCCACGACCTGATGTTCCCCGCCCTGGGAAGCCGGCAGGACGTGCTTGCGGCCCTGGCTTCCCTGTCCCCCCGCAGGATCCTTCCCCGGAACGGCCCCCCCGTCGAACGGCACCTGTCCGTCGCGTCCATCCTGTTCGGGTGCGGGGACGAGGCGGCCTGCGGACCCGGGACCATCCCGGATGCCTGCGCCCGCCTGATCGGGGAGGTGAACCAGCGCCTGGCCGACGTGTTCTCTCCGGCGGAGCTCCGGGAAGTCCTGGCCGAGACCGGGCTGCGCTTCGGTTCGGACGGCCGTCCGGAGCCCGCGGGCCTTGCGCCCTCGGCCCTGCTGGAGCGGTATTTCGACACCCTGGCCCGGGTGAAGGGACCGGTATGGATCTCCCTCGTGCGGGCCCACGTCGCCCGGGGGACGGAGGCTCTCGGGGTACCCCTGCCCGCCGCGTTCGAGCGGTTCGGCCGGGAGATCGACCGGGGCATCGGAGGCCTGATCCGGGACATCGAAAAGATCCGGACGGAGAACATCGAACTCCAGAAGTCCATCATCCAGGCGAGCGACGACCATCTCAAGGATCCCGTCACGGGGTATTACAACGAGATCTTCTTCAAGGAATACCTGGACGACCTCCTACTGGCGGACGCCGGTGCCGGGCCGTCGCCGGGTTCGGTGGCCTTCATCCGTCTGGACGGCATCCGGAAGCTCAACGAACGGTTCGGAACGGAGGCGGGCGACACCGCCCTGAAGGCCCTGGGGCTGCATCTGCTCGAAACCAAGAAGCCGAACATGATCTTCTTCCGGATGAACGGCCCCCTGTTCGCCTGCTATCTCCAGGGGGACGGAAAGCCGCAGGCCGTGGACTACGTGCGGGAGCTGCAGGCGGAGGTGGAGGGCTCGGGTCGCTTCGTCGAGAAGGTCACCATATCGGCGGCGATCGTGGAGCTTTCCGAGATCTCGACCGTGGCCGCGGAGACGAAAAAGCCCTATGCCTGCCTGATGAAGGTCAGCAAGGAGCGCCTCCATCTCCTGGACAAGCTCGGCCCGGCCTCCATCTGCCAGGAGTCCTCGGTGACACTCCGCAGGAACCGGGGGAATGTCCTGGTGATCGAGGCCAGCCCCTTCGAGGCCGACCTACTGCGGAAGGTCCTGGAACGGGAGGGCTTCGAGGTGCACTCGGTGACGCGGGGGGGCGAGGCCCTGGCCCACGCGGACCTCTACAGGCCCGACGTGATCGTGTCGGAGATCTTCGTCTCCCAGATGGACGGTTTCCAGATCCGCCAGCGACTGCTTGCGTCTGCGGACCTGAAGAACATCCCCTTCGTCCTGGTTTCCTGGGACAAGGGGGTATCCGCCCTGCGCCAGGCCTTCGACCTGGGCATCCTGCATTTCTACAAGAAACCCGTTCAGCCGGAAGAGCTTACGGGGATCATCAAGCTGCTGGCCGGGGGAACGGCCGAGGAGCGCCGGCCGTGATCCTTCCGTCCGCCCTCCTCCTCTTCTTCCTGGCGGCGAACGGCATCACAGTCCTGGCGCTTCTGGCGGCCAAACGGCGCGGTCGGGCGATCTACCGGCGCGCCCAGACCCTGCGGGGGGCGCTCATCTCGGCGGTGATCGACCAGGACCGGTCCGGGTTCGATAGGCTGGTCCGGAGAAATTCCCGCCTCGCGATCCGGCTCTGGGCCGACCTCCGGGCGACCTTCTACTTCACGGACCGGGAGGCGGAGCCGGTGCTGGACGTGTTCCGTTCATCCCGGATCGAGGCGCGCCTCCTGCGGCGGCTCCACTCCCGCCGGCCCCTGGAACGGTTCCGCGCCGCCCGCATGCTCCTTCCCCTGGTGTCGCCGGGTATCGTGCCCGCGATCGCCCGGGCTCTGGGCCGGGAGACCCGGGAATTCGTCCGGATCGCCCTGGTCAAGGACCTGCTGGCCGCGGACCTGAGCTCGGCCTACGACGCGATCGCCGAGAGCCTGCGGGAATGCGGGATGGGGTATTTCCGTTCCGTCCGCGCGATGCTGGCGGCGGTCGGGAACGGCTTCGTCGACTGGGCCCGGGATCACCTGGTACCCTCGGACCCGGGGTTCGCCGTCGCGGTCCTGTCGGGGGCCCGGACGCACCCCGCCCCGTGGCTCCGGGATTTCGTCCTCATCTGCCTGGACCATGACGATCCCCGGATCCGAAGCTCCGCCATCGAGGCCGCGGAATCCCTCTATCCCGAGATGTTGGCCGGCCGCGCGGAGGACCGGGGGGCGGACATCGTGACCCGCCGGGCTTCCCTTCGAGCCCAGGCGGAGGTTTCCTATCCCCTGGACCTGGAATCCTTCGCCGAGTACCTGGCGGACCCGACCCTCCGGGACGTGGCCGCCTCCTCCCTGTCCGAATACCTCGGGCGGTACCCGGAGGAGGGCGGCCGGATCCTGTCACTCCTGGCCCGCCTGCCGGATTCCGAGGCCGGCCGCGCCCTGGCGGGGGTCCTGGGCGTCCGCCTGCCCTTCCTGTTCGTCTCGGGGGAGGATCCCGGTCGCTGCCGGCGCGTCGTGGAAGGCCTGGCCGCCTCGGGCCGCAGTTCGGAAATCATCGCCCTGCTCAATTCCAACCGGGATCCCGGGCTGGAGGGACTCCTGCTGGAATGGATACGGCCGTATCTCGGGACGGTTCCGGAATTCCGCAGGGACTGCGCGGGATACCTGGAGCCCCGCCTGCGGGAAGCCCTGGGCATCGCCCCCGAGGAGATCCCGAAAAGCGTCCGGAAGATTCCCCTGACCCGCCGGGACCGCCTTCGCCTTGTGGTCGTGCTCGCGGCCGTGGTCGCCGTTCCCTCGGCGGCCATCGCCTACGGCTTGTCCGGGGCCACC
>JBFZER010000270.1:0-8824 GCA_041306765.1 Spirochaetota bacterium
ACGGTGTGCCGGGAGGCGCGGAAGTCGAACCGGGCGCAGGAGGCCCCCTCCGCGTGGACCCAGTACTTTTCCGTGGAAATGAAGGACGGCAGGGGTAGACAGGTTGCATGGGGGTTTCGGGAGGTCCGGTTCTGATTCTGGGAAAGCGGCAGGGGACGACCCTCGCGAGCGCACCTGCGATCCTCGACCCAGAGGGGAACGACGGCGCCCTTGAGATCCAGACGCCCGAACTGCTCCCCGCATCCGAAGATGGACTCCCCGGGCACCGCCGAAAGCCGGAACCGGAACCGGTTGAATCTATCCCTCGGCCGGTCAAAGGCGATGCGGAGCCTGCCCCCGGCCAGATGAACGGTCAGGCGGAGCTTCCCTTCGAAGTCGATGGCGGCGGAGGTCGGCGTGGATTCTTCGACCCTGTACGCCCGGAGAGGGTGGTACCGGATCCCACGGTCCCGGCCGGATCCCGGGCCGCCTCCGAGGTCCTCGGGATTACGGGAAATCCCCAGCTCCGCGCAGGGCTTCCGCGCCGAGTGGGTGAACACCCGGTGCCCGTCCGCGGAGAGGGAGAATCCTTCGGGGCCTGTTTCCAGGGCGATCACGGGCGGCCTCCCTCGAGGAGCCTCAGGGCGCGAACAGACGCACCATTTCTGGATTGTGGAAGAGTTCGGCGTACTTCCGGGCGGAGAAGCCGAGCTTGTCCGCCGCCTCGGGATCGGCGCCGTAGTCCAGGAGCTTCCGGCACAGGGAAACGTCGTTCCGTCCCACGGCGATCACCAGGGCCGTCTGGCCGTCCTTGCTGGCGAGGTTGGGATTGGCTCCCCGCTTGAGCAGGTATTCCACCATCTCAAGGCTGCCGACGGCCGCGGCGTCCATGAGGGCGGAGTACCCCCGGTCCTCGCTCTGGAGGTCCAAAGCGGCCCCGTTTTCCACCAGGAGTTCCGCCACGGACTGGTGCTTGCTGCGCAGGGCCAGGCCCAGGAGGGTCACCCCCGCGCGGTCCCGCATGTCCGGGATCATCCCGGCCTTCAGGAACAGCTCCACCGCCTTGACGTCCCCTTCCCGGCAGCACGACGCGAGGGACTCGGAGCGGTAGGGGATGCCCAGCTCCAGGAGGGAGGCCCGGGCGCGGCTTCGGCCTTCCCGGACCAGCCACTCGGCTCGTTCCATCTCGTAGTACGCGGCCACCCGGTCCAGGGTGTCCAGGACGGGAACCCCGGTCAGGTACCCGGGGATCCTCAGGGAGGGGTCCTCCCGGAACACCGCCAGACGTTTGTCGTTGCCCAGGCACCAGCCCCCGGTGAAGGCGAACCAGGTGGAACCCACGCTTTCCCGGGAAACCGCCAACAGCACGTGGGAAGCCTTCCGGATCCGGAACTCCAGGGGCTTGCGGGTCTCGTCCTCCCAGGAGGGGCCGAGCTTGAGCGCGTACGCGGAGATCCCCGCCTTGCCCAGGTTTCGCAGGAGAGCCAGGGCGTTCGTGGTGTCCGACGATTCCAGCAGTACGGCTACTTCCAAGACTCGGATCTCCTGGGTTGCGGGATAGGCCGAAGGGCGAACCATGCCGAAACGGCCCGGGATTCCTATATAATGAATCGGCACCCCCGGGGGGAATCCTTAACGGAACGCTTATGAAACGGCCGGACCCTTTCTTGATCCGGATGCGGGCCGGGGTGCTACAGCCCCCGCTCCGCCAGGGCCCTCCGGTTCCGCTCGGCCTTCTCCTTCGAGAGCGTGTTCAGGCTCCGGAAAACCAGGACCCCGGCCACGAGGAAGAGGGCGGGCAGGAGGGCCGTGTGGACCCGGATCCCCGCCACCGCTGCCGGGGAACGGGGGTCCCGGGAGAAGCCCGTGGCCGCGTGCACCGCCCAGAAGCTCAGGGCCTGCACGGCATAGGAAAGCCGGCCCGCGAAGGCCCGGAACCCCAGGTAGACCCCCTCCTCGCGCTTTCCGGTCCGCACGACGATCCCGTCCACCACCTCGGCCAGGGCGGGCCCGATCAGGAGCCAGAATCCCCCGAAGGCGGTCCCCCAGAAGAACATGGCCGCCGTGAAGCCCCAGTAGGTCCGGGCTGCCAGGAGGGGAAGGCAGAAGACGGCCAGGACAAGGGCGGCCGCCTGAAGGAGCCCCTGGACATCCCCCCGCCTGCGGAGGAGGGCTGTCCAGACGGGCACGGCGGCAAGGGCTCCCGCGAGCATGCCCGCGAAGATGAAGGTGGTGCTCCGACCCCCGAGTACGTAATCCCCCACGTAGTGGATGGAGGCGGTCATCGAGATTGTGGCGGACTGGTAGAAGAAGAAGAGCAGGATGAAGGCGAGAAAATCCCGGTCCTTGAGGGCCTGTCCGAGGCGGGCGAAGAATCCCGGCTCCTCGGTCTTCCGGGCCGTCTGCTCCAGGTATCGGCGTATCATGGAGGGGGTCTCCCGGACGCCCGGGAGCAGGAGGAGGGCGGAGGCCAGGGCTACGGCCGCGAAGATCCAGCCGTTCGCCGTATAGGAGGCGGGATCGCCGTAGCGTATCACCAGGGTGGGCAGGATGGCCCCCCCGGCTATGCCCAGGACCCCGACCAGGGTCGCGATGCCCGCGGCCTTGGCCCGCTCCGCGGTATCCCGGAAACGGTCCGGAAAGACGGACTGGTAGTTCAACTCCCAGACGGAATAGAGTCCGTCGTAGAGGCAGACCGAGAAGACCAGCCAGCCGAAGAGGAGGCCCGGGTGGGTCCCGGCGTCCAGGGAGTCCGGCGGGGAAAAGATCAGCACGAAGGAGAGGGCGCACAGGACGGTGCCCGCGGCGATCCAGGGAAATCGCCTCCCCAGCCGGGCGGCCCAGGGGGTAGGGCGGGCGGTGAGATAGCCGATGAGGGGGTCGTTCACGGCGTTCCAGAGGGAATAAACGATCACCCCGGCGGCAACGAGACCCGCGGACAGTCCCAGCTCGGTCTCGTAGTATTTGAATACGAGCGCCGCGAACCCTCCCGTGAGGAATTCTGCCAGGAACTTGCCCATGCCGTAGCTGGACAGGGTCAGGAAGCCCGCCTTTTCCGTTCGTTCCGCCCCGGTCTTGTTGGACATACTCTCTCCCTTCGCTAGAGGAGAGTAACGCCCCGGGACCGCGGGGGCAAGGTCCCCATATCGACTGGGAAGTTTTTTCCCCCGGGACGAGCGAAAATCACCCCTCCGGCCGGACCCCGGTCCGGTCGCCTCCGGATCGAAACCTCAAATCCCGGCTTCGCCCCCCCTGTCCGGGGCTTCCGGGCCTCCGGCACGAGCTGACCGCGCCCGGGGCCGGTTGGCACGGTTCTTGCTATATATTGAGAAACCTATTCCGGGGATGTCCCCGGATATCAGGAAACCAGGACCTTTGGAGGATCGATATGAACAAGAAACTGCTTTCCGTGCTCTTCGTATTCGCGGGCCTGGCGGCCGTCGCTGCCGCGGCGGATGCCGCCTGGGGGGCCGGAGCCGCGGGCGCAGCGCCGGAGCTCACCGTCGAGTCCATGCTGAAGTACGCTATCCAGGACGAGTACCTGGCCCGGGCGGAGTACATCGCAATCCAGCAGCGCTACGGGGTCCAGAGACCCTTCTCGAACATCCAGCGCTCCGAGGAGAGCCACATCGCCTGGCTCGTGGAGGCCTACGGGGTCTACAAGCTGCCGGTGCCCAAGGACGAGGCGAACCGCTACGTGAAGATCCCCGCTTCCCTCAAGGAGGCCTTCCAGACCGGCGTGGACGCCGAGATCGCCAACATCGCGATGTACGACAAGTTCCTGGCCCACCCGCTCCTGGCCCGGCCGGAGAACGCCGCCCTGCGGGACCTCTTCACCCGGCTCCGGGACGCTTCGAAAAACCACTTGCAGGCCTTCCGCACGGGCTTGTCCCGGTACTGACGGAGGATCCGCTCCCGGGCGGCCCCCGGCTTCCGGGAGCCGCCTCTTCCGCCCCCGGCTTCGCGCCGAGGGGCGGTTTTCTATCGGCCCTTGCCTGCCCGGAGCCAGGGACAAAACCTGCGCTCCGCCGCGTCCGCCAGGCCGAACAGGACCAGGGCCAGGAGGGACAGGGCGGCGATCCCCGCGAAGGTGGTGGGATAGTCGGCCATGGCGTAGGAGTTCATGATGAGGTAACCCGCGCCGAACCGGGTGGCGTAGTTCTCCGCGAAGAAGAGGGCTGAGATGCCCATGCCCAAGCCCAGGCGCACGGACGTGAAGATCCGCGGCAGGACCGCTGGGATGTACAGGTGCACCAGGCGCCCGCCGCGGCCCATGCCCAGGGATCGCGAGGCCAGGAAGAGGCTGCCGGGTATCTCCGCGATGCCGTCCCGCACGGACACGACGGTCTGGAACACCACCACCGAAGCCACGAACAGGATCTTGGAGAGATCCCCGATCCCGAAGAGGATCATGAAGACCGGCAGGAAGGCGATCTTCGGGACCGGGTGAAGGACCCGCACCGCCGAACCCAGGAGGAACTCGGTCCGGCGGCTGGCCCCCAGGGCGATGCCCGCGCCCGCCCCGACTACGATCTGCAGGGCCGTGGCCGCGAGCACCCGCGCCAGGCTTGCCGCCAGGTGGAGGGCCAGGTCCCGCCGGGCCAGGGCGGCCAGGGTCGCCAGGGTCTGGGCGGGGGACGGGACGGCGCTGGTCCCCAGGGCCGTGTGCAGGACCTGCCAGGCCGCTACAACCAGGAACAGCCCGGGCAGGACCGAGGCCGGGAAGCCCCTCCCCGCCTCCGGCCGCCCGCCGGGTCCGGCCGCGGACCTGCCGCGGCGGGTCACGGCTCCCCCTCCAGCAGACGCCGGATCGACAGGCAGAACTCGTAGTAGTCCAGTCGCTCCCTCAGGGCCGGATCCCCGAACAAGGGGTTGTCCCGCACGGCACGGATCCGGCCCCTCACCATGACGGCTACGGAGCTGCCCAGGAATACCGCCTCCTCGATGTCGTGGGTCACCAGGACGACCGTCAGGCCCCGGGGCGAGTCGGAGTGGCTGCACAGCCCCAGGATCGTCCGCTGGAAGGATTCCTTGGAAAGGGCGTCCAGGGAGCTGGAGGGCTCGTCCAGGAGGAGCAGGTCCGGCTCCGAGGCCAGGGCCCGGGCGATGGCCGTACGCTGGCGTTCCCCCCCGGACAGCTCCGCGGGATACTTGTCGGCCCCCGGGGCCACCCCGAAGCGACCCAGCAGGGACAGGGCCCGATCCCGGGAGGCGCGGCGCGAGCCGCGCCCTGCGGAGGCCGGACCGTTCCGGGTCCGGAAGCCCAACTCCACGTTCTGGCGGGCCGTCTTCCAGGGAAACAGGCCGTAGTCCTGGAACACCAGGGCCGTGCCGTCCCGGGCCCGGGCCGGACGGCCGTCCACTTCGAGGGTGCCTCCGGTCCGGGGGACGAGGCCCGCGATGGCGTACAGAAGGGTGGACTTGCCGCAGCCCGAGGGCCCCACCACGGCCAGGGAGGATCCCCGGGGCACGGACAGGTCGAGCCCGTCCAGGGCCCGGTCGAACCCCGGCCCGGAGGCGGGCCCGCCGCGGCGGGGGTAGTCCAGGGTAAGGCCGCAGGCCTCGATCACGGCATGCCCCTCCCCGGCCTCAGCGGGTCGCGTCCAGGAGGTACCGGTCCCAGTCCAGAGCCACGGGCCGGCCCTGGAGTCCGGCGATCCACACGGACAGCTTGGCCAGGTACTCCCGGCTCGGAAGCCGGGTGGGCCTGTATTCCGGCAGGACCATCAGGTCCCGGACCCGGGGATCCAGACGGAGCCGTTCCACCAGGATATCCCGGGCCAATCCCGGATCCGCCCGGATGTCCGCGACGGCCCGGTCCACGGCCCGGTTGTACCGCACGATGGCATCCCGCTTGGCCGCGGCGGAGGAGGCGGTGAAGACCATGACGTCGGGGAAGTACTCGTCCTTGTTCTCGAAAACCCGCTTCTCCAGACCCGCAAGCTGTCCCATCGAGGCGATGGGCTCGGGCAGGCAGGCCATGTCCACCTTGCCGCGCTTGATCATCTCCAGCCGGGCGGGGATGTCCGTGATGAAGACCTTCTCGATCTCGTACCGGCCCGCCAGCCAGGCGTCCGCCAGGTAGTTGGAGACGCTCACCTCCATCATCGCCACCGTGGCCTTCCGGCTCTCCGGGAAGCCCGGGCGCACCAGGAAGGGGAAGGCCCCGTCCGTGGAGCTTGTGACCCGGAGATCGAAGCCGCCCTGGACGTTGTAGACGAAGGCCACCAGATCGCTCATCGCGCCGTCCACCGCCCCGGACTGCAGGGCGACCTGGCGTTCCATCGCGTTCGGGAAGACCACGAGCTCCACCTCGACCCCCTCCCGGAGGAAGTACCCCCGGGCTTCCGCGACCAGGGCCGGAGCCGAATCCACGGCCGTCATGAGGCCGACCTTCAGGGCGGGAGCGGCGGACAGGGGAAGCGCCGCGAGGGCGAAGGCGGCCAGGAGTGCTGCGGCCGGGACGGAACGGACGGCGGAAGCCGGTCGAGTTCTCCGCGGGGCGGCAAAAACAGGGAACATGGCGTTGACCTCCTGGATTCGGCGCGCCCCGGGGATTGGAGGGAGCGCGCGGCCCATGCTACCCTCGCCGGCGGGGCCGGCACAATACCCGGCCCCTTCGAAGAGAGAGGTGAGCCTGCCATGGAGTTGTTCGAGCGCGGCCTTCCTGCCCTGATCCGCGACCTCTGGATCGCGGCCCGTCCCTTCTCCCTCAGCCTTGCCCTGTACGCCACCAGCGTGCCCCTGGCCCTGGCCATCCGGGAGGGAATACTTCCGGGCGACCGGCCCGGACTCGGCGCGCTCCGGGCGGGCCTGGTGACCCTCTCGGGCCTGGCCGTCCAGGCGGCCACGAACCTCATCAACGACTACTTCGAGAGCGGGATCAAGAACGCCCCGGAATCCCGCAGGCGGTACCGGTTCCTGGGCCGGGAACGGGGGGCCTTCGAGATCCTGGTGTTCTTCCTGGCCCTGGCCTGCTTCGGGTTCACGGCCCTGGCGGGGCTCTACCTTGTGCTCACCGTCTCGGCCTCCCTGGTCTGGATCGGGGCCCTGGGCCTGGTCGGAGGGTACTGCTACACCGGGGAACCCGTTGTCTACAAGCGGTACGGCCTGGGGGCCGCCCTGTCCTTCGCCCTCCTGGGGCCCCTGATGAACTACGGAACCTGGCTGGGACTAGGCGGCCCGCCCTCCTGGAAGCCCGTCCTGGTAGCGCTGCCGGTCTCCCTGCTGATCCCGGCCATGATGCTGTCCAACGAGATCCGGGACGTGGAGCGGGACGAGGGACTGGGAATCCGGACCCTGACCGTCCGGATCGGACGGCGTGCGGGACAGGCCCTCTACGACTCCCTGCTCCTGCTGTGCTTCGCCCTGGCCGCGGCGCTCGTCCCGCTAAGGCTTGCCCCGCCGGCGACCCTGGTCTCCTGGGCGGCCCTGCCCCTGGCGATCCGCGCCAGGATCCGGGTTGCCGGACGGCGCCGGGACGCCATCCCCGCGACCAATCTGCTGCATCTGGTGTTCGGAGCGCTGTATATCGTGGGATTGTTGTGGTGGACGGTGGACGGTGGACGGTGAACGGAAATGTCGACAGCCCGCGGCGGACGACTACGCTTTAGCGAATAATTCGGCCGCAGTCTGAACGCACTCCCGACCACCGTTCACTGTCCACCGTATACCAGTTTCCACGCCTTCCCGACTCCGGTGGGCGTTTCCTCGAGCTCCCGGAACTCGTAGGGCTGGCCGGAGACGGCCGTGCGGACCGCGTCGGTGGCCAGGATCTCCCCCGCCTTTGCCGTATCCTCCCCGAGCTTGCTGGAGGCGTTCACCTCCCGGCCGAATACGTCGGTGTCCCCGATCCGGAGCATCTTGCCGTACCCGAGGCCCACGCAGAGCAGGACCTTCTCCTCGTCGGGCCTGTTCAGGTTGTAGGATGCGCAGGCGGACTGCATCTCGATGGCCGCGTGGAGGGCCTTGGTCGGATTCCGGAAGATGACCAGCATGCTGTCCCCCTCGGTCTTGAGGAGGATGCCGTCGTTCCCTTCCAGGACGGGCACCAGGATGCGCTCGCTCTCGTAGATGGTCTGGAGGAAGTGGATGATCCCGAACTTGGCCACGTTCCGGGAGAACCCCGAGAGGTCCGTGAACATCACAGCCCAGTCCTCCCCGAAGAGGTCCCAGATCCGCCCGTCGATCCGTTCCCGGTCCGAGCCCGGCTTCAGGCGTTCCTCGATCAGGCGTTCCAGGCGTTCTTCGGATGCGGAAGATCCTATACGGCGGCGGACAGGCATGGGGGACCTCCTGAAAGGAGTGTAATCGGTAAACGGTGAACAGTAAACGGGAATGAATACAGTCCTCGTTGGATGATCACGCTATGACGTATGAAATGGCCGTGACTCTGGTGCTGCTTCCGTCCACCGCTCACAGTCCACCGTTCACAGTCCACTGACCACCGTCACGGCACCACCTTTACGGCCTTGTATCCTGCGTGGTTCACGGCCCCTTCCAATTGAGGCCCCCCGAAGCCCTCGCCCTCCACCACGGCCTCGCCCTTGAGTAGATCCACGTCCGCCCTGGTCACCCCGGGGACTCCCTCCAGGGCCTTCTTCACCCGCATGACGCAGTGCCCGCAGCTCATCCCCTCTATGGTCACGGTCTTCTTCATCCTGATCTCCTTCCGGGGTCGAGTCCATCATATACCCCCTGGGGGTATAATATCAAACCCCGCGCAAAAAGAAAAGCGCCGGGCTGACCCGGCGCACGCTTTCACGACTCACCACGGAGTGCACGGAGAGAAAAAGGCCACTCTCTCATGAACGGACAGGATGAACAGGATTGAATCCTCGATCGA
>JBFZER010000271.1:0-9803 GCA_041306765.1 Spirochaetota bacterium
CAGAAGGAGACGGACGGTTCCTTCACTTTCGAAACCGCCCGAGGCGTCCTCGAGCACCTGTATGTCCAGGAAGGAAACGACTGGACCGGCCGGGGCGAGGTCCAGGATATCCAGATCGAGGCGTCGATCGCCGCCTACGAGCGCTTTCTCTCCGACTGGGCGTCGGAGCCTGCATCCCGAGAGTAAGGAGAGCATATGTCCATCGAAGTAAGGCTCGTTTCCGGCCCCCGGGATCTTCAGACCTTCATCCGGATACCCTTCTCGATCTACAAGGACAATCCGTACTGGGTCCCCCCCCTGTTCTTTGACGAGAACAACTCCCTGCGCAAGGACAAAAACCCGGCCTTCGAATTCAGCGAGGCGGAGTATTGGATCGCCTACAAGGACGGCAAACCCGTCGGACGGATCGCGGGCATCATCAATCGCCGGGCCATGGAGAAATGGGGCAAGAAGGACGCGCGCTTCGGGTGGATCGAATTCGTAGAGGATTTCGATGTCGCCCGGGCCCTGCTCGAAACCGTGGAGGGCTGGGCCCGCTCAAAAGGCATGGAAGGCCTGGTCGGCCCCCTGGGGTTCACGGACCTGGATCGGGAGGGGATGCTCGTGGAAGGTTTCCAGGAGCTCAGCACCCTGGCCACGATCTACAACCATCCCTATTATCCCGAATACCTCGCCCGGCTCGGGTACGTAAAGGAGGTGGACTGGGTCGAGTACGAGGTCAGGACCCCCCCGACGATCCCGGAAAAAGCCCACCGGGTGCAGGAGCTCATCCGCAAGCGCAACGGCATCCGGCTCTATCCGTGGAAATCCAAGAAAGATCTCCTGGATCGGTACGCCCGGGAGATCTTCAACCTCATCAACGAGGCCTATGCCAAGCTTTACGGAACCTTCATCCTGACCGAAGGCCAGATCCGGTTCTACATCGACCAGTACCTGGGCTTCGTGGACCCCCGGTTCCTCAAGGTCGTCGTGGACTCCGAGGGGAAGCTCGTCTGCTTCGCCATCTGCATGCCCAGCCTGTCCCGGGCTCTCCAGAAGGCCCGGGGATCGCTCCTGCCCTTCGGGTGGTTCCACCTCCTGCGGGCGCTCCGGAACCCCAGGACCGTGGACATGTACCTGATCGCGGTCAGGCCGGAATGGATGAACCGCGGGGTGATCGCGTTCCTGATGACCTCCCTGGCGGAGAGCTGCATCAAGGCGGGGGTGGAGACCAACGAGACGAACCCGGAGCTGGAGACCAACGTCGAGGTCCAGAGCATCTGGAAGGATTTCGACCGCCGCCAGCACAAGCGCCGCCGGGCTTTCAGGAAGGTGCTGTAGCCCGACCGGGCGCGGTCTCTGCGTCGCTCTTCCGGACGTACAGGGGGCCGGCTTCGGGATCGGCGGGACCGTCCGTCCCGAACCTCGCCACCGCCAGGTCCAGCAGGCCCCTGCCCGAGGATCCCCTCCCGTATCGCACGATCCGCAGGCCCTGCCGCCCTTCCTCGGCGCCGGCCAGGAGGTCCGCCGCGGGACCGACGAACAGGACCTCCGGAAAGGCATCCGCGTAGCGCAGGAGTTCCGTCAAGGGAAGGTCCATGTAGTCCGAGGTGCGCCGGCCCAGTTCGAAAACCGCCGCGTAGAAGCGACCCCGCTGGGCGTCCAGCACGGGGATCACCACGGGGGAGGCTCCTTCCCATTCCGCGGCCAGGCAGTCCGGCGTGGGCACCGTCACGAAGGGTATGCCCAGGGCGGAGGAGAGGCCCTTCACCGTGGCCAGGGCGATGCGCAGGCCCGTGAAGGACCCCGGTCCGGCGGCGCAGGCCAGCAGGTCCAGATCCCCGACGGCCAGGCCGGCTTCCTTCAGGCAGAGGTCGACGGCGGGCAGGATGCGCTGGGCGTGCCGCAGACCCGCGTCGATCTCCAGGATCACGGTCCCGTCCCGGGTTTCATGCCCCCGGGGCTCCCGGAAGGGATGCTTGGGAACGCCGGATTTCGCGGCGGACGCTCCGGAGCGGCGTACGGCCGCGCAGAGGGAGTCGGCGGAGCAGTCCAGTCCCAGTACGTTCATGGCAGGAGGGCCTCCACCGGGAATCCCGACACCACAAGGATGCGCTCCTCCGGGCCGTCGCCCGGGAGGATTTCCACGATCACCGTCTCCGGCGGCAGGGCGTCGGCGACGTTTTCGCTCCATTCGATCACGCATACGCCGTCCGGGGACATGAGTTCCCGGGCCCCGATGTCCTCGAAGTCCGTCCCGGAGGACAGGCGGTAGGCGTCCACGTGCCGCAGGGAAAGCCGGCCCCGGTACTCGGAGACGAGGGTGTAGGTAGGGCTGGTCACCTCGTCTTCCACCCCCAGCCCCCGGGCTATGCCCTTGGCCAGGGTCGTCTTGCCCGCTCCCAGGCCTCCCCGGAAGGCAATGACGGTGCCGGCGGGTACGGTCCGGCCTATCCGCTCCCCGAATTCCTGGGTTTCCCGGGGGGAGCGGGTCCGCAGGCGTTTCAGGGAAGGGTGCCCCGCTTGTCCAGGTCCGCGATGAAGGTCTTGAGTACCCGTACCATGGGCAGGAGGGGATAGTCCAGGTTGTCGATCCGGTCCACCTGGATGTCCACCCCTCCGACGGGGCGGTGTTCGACCGTGAACTGCACGTCCTTCTCGGTCCGGCCGCGGGGGGACTCGAAGACGGCCTTGGCGCTGTACACCCGGCGGTAGAAGAGGGGAGTCTCCTTGCGGGAGATATTCAGCAGTTCCAGGATTCGCATGATGCGGAATTGTACGGCACCGCCCTCCGGGGCGTCAAGGTTGGCAGGCTCCGAGCTCCGCCGGGCGGTCGGTCGCTGGTGGACCGGCCGGCCCCTCAGTCGGAGTAGCCGTAGACGAAGGACAGCACGGAATTTAAGGCCTTGCGGGATATCTTGACCCAGCGGACGTGCATGACGCCCCCTCCCCGCAGCCGGTTCGTCCTCACCACGATTCCGAAGGCGGAGAAGTTTCCCTCCCCGACGTCGAAGTCGATCTTCAGGTATTCCTGGGCATCCAGGGGATTGGCCGTCTGGATGGACATGCCTCCCGCGGAGACGTCCACAGCGGTGCCGGGAAAGGGCATGTTCTCGACGAAGACGTCCTTGAGGGTTTTTCCCCGTTCCTTGCGCACCTCCACCCGGACCCGGCGGAAGGTACAGGGTTCCCGCAGGTCCCGGCGCTGGTGCTTCCGGGACGGAAGGGGGGCGATGGAGTCGCTGTGCTTGAGGACCAGGACAAGCTTGCCCCGGAGCTCCTCGTACCCCCTCGTACGGGTTCGGAAACTGTAGCCCTGGTGGCCGGTACCGTAGAAATAGACGGTCAGCTTGGTTCCCCGGCGAAAGTGGACGGGCCGGCCCAGGGCGTCCGGCGGAGGCTCGACGGCGAGGCCCCCGGCTTCCACCGCCACGACCACCGAGGGGTAGTTGGTCTCGTCGGAGGCTATGAAGGACAGGGTGGTGCGCGGACGGAGCTGGCGGGTGGAGCTGATCTGGGGGCCCAGGGTGCTTCGCACCTCCAGGGATTCCCGGATGCGCAGCAGGTTGGAGCGGCGCTCTTCCGCCGAGGCCTCGGCCTCCGCGGTCTTGTCGATGTGGCGAAGGGCGTCCCGGAAAAAGGAGTCCAGACGCCCGGGATTCTTGAATACGAACTCGGGATTGGCCGCCCGGGACGCCCGCGCGAACTCTTCCAGGAAACGGGCGTCCGTTTCCGGGAGCCCGGCCTCCGCGGCGGCGCGGCGGAAGGCCCCGCGGGAGAAGGACGGCAGACCCCCGGCCAGGGAGGATCTTCGCGACCCCGGCTTGCCCTTGGTCAGAAGGGAGGAGACGATCGCGAACAGGACGAGGGCCCCGAGGACCCCGAACACGATGATGTTCTGGGTCGGGTCCTCCTGCTTCCAGTATGTCTGAAGTACGGGGGGGATGGGGTTCATGCGTCCAGGGCTCCTGTCATCGCGTCGAAGAACGCGTTCATCCGGGGCACGATCTCGTATTCCGCGAGATCCCCGATGAGCACGGCATCCTTGGTCTCGAAGGCCTCCATGAGCTGACGGAGCACCCGGTTGAAGGATTCGTAGAATTCCGGGACGGGCTTCCCGTCGATGCGGAGGCTCGAGGTGTCCGCGCCCGCGCGGCCCAGTTCGGGGAGGATCCGGTTGGCCTTGTGGAAGATCTCCACGAACAGGAGGATGCTCCGCATGGCTTCGGCGTCCTTTCCCGTCTGCAGGCGAACCGGCACGTCCCGGAGGCTCTCCCGTTCGGACTCGTACAGCCGGGAAGCGGACCGCATGGCCGCGGCGGGATCCAGGATCTCCTCCAGGCGTTCCCGGAAAATGGGCTCCAGACGGTCCGCGTGACGCGCGAAATGCCGCCGGTCTTCCGTTTCGCCTTCCTTCGGCAGGGCGTCGATGTCCCGCCCCAGGAGGTCCAGGAAGGAATGCTCGTCCGAGGAGAGCAGCCCCGAGAACGCCCGGCCGTAGGCGGACCAGGCCTCCCGAAGGGGATCCGCGGGCTCCGTCCCGCCGGCCCATTCCCGAAGGGTGCCAAGGAAGTCGAGGAGGGCCCCGTAGGCCCGGCCGCGCAGTTCGAAGGCGGGTACGCTGTCGATCTCCAGGGCGCGGAATTCCGCCGCGGGCTTGTCGCCCAGTCCGGCCAGGTCGTCCGCCTCCAGGTCCCTGCCGTCCAGGCGCAGTCCCAGGATCACGGACCCCGCCCGCTCCAGGACATCGTCCGCATTTGCGAGCACCTCTCCCAGAGAAGCGCCGTCCATATCGAGTTTCAGCTCGGTTCCGTTTGCCGTTATGGTCATGCCGTCTCCTGGGGCGGTGGACAGTGAACGGTGGACGGAGAAAGATGATTCCTTCCGTCCACAGTCCACCGACCACCGTTCACTCTTAATTATCGTTCTGCTTCATGAAATTGCTGATATCCTGGGACGACCGCTCCATGTTCTGCAGGGCCCCTTCCATCATGCCGTACTTTCTCCGAAGCTCCGCCTCCTTGGCGATGAGCTGTCGGTCCAGGGTCTCGATCCGGGTCTGCTGGCTGGCGATCTGGGTATCGAAGGTCCGGGTCTTCACCGACAGTATGCCGCCGGTCTCCACGTAGGGTCGGAAGAGGGCGTCCAGGCCGAAGGCCACGCCGGCATCGACCAGAAGGTCCCCGTCCGTGTCGTTCCCGAACAGCCTGCGAACGGTTTCGAAGTCATCCCGCAGAGCCCGTCCCAGGGCTTCCTCGTCTATTTCGAGGTAGCCCCGGAGCCGGGATGCGTCGTACCCGCCGGCCCCTCCCCGGCTGGCGTTCGTGGATACCCCGATCTGGCCCAGGACGGCGGTAGCCTCCCCGACGGTGTGAGGGCTGGTGACGATGCGCTGCATGGAGGTCCGGAGCTGGTTCAGGGTGGAATCGCCCTGAAGGAGCCCCAGCCGTTCGGTGGCGGTCTTCCTCTCCTCGTCGGTGTAGTAGGAAATCTCCTGGACGAGGCGCTCGTCGTTCCGGGACAGGATGTTGATGTCCGCCATCAGGCGGTTGTAGTTCCCCACCAGCTCGATGACGGCTTCCTTGGATTTTTCCCGGTCCGGCTCCACCTTGAGCTTCACCTTTTTGTCCGAGGCTTCCTGGAGGTTGAGGGTCACCCCGGGGATCAGGTCGGAGATGGTGTTGGTGTCCCGGACGACCTCGATGCCTTCCAGGGATACCACCGCGTCCCGGGCGGTATCCACGGGATCCCGGGGACGCAGGCCCCCGACTTCCTTGGGATCGTAGATCCGGACATTCCGGACCTCCACGTCCCGGTGGGTGTTGCGGTTGCGGATTCCCAGGCCGGAGATGTCCGCCAGGTAGTCCGAAAGCTGGACGGTGACCCTGCGGAATTCGTCGGAGTCGGGCTGGGCGGGTAGGGGAACGGAGCGCCCCGAACCGTCCACCAGGAAGAGCACGGTCGGATCGTCCACGCGGACCGGGGGAGGGGGAGGCGCCCAGTCCGGGATCCGGGGATCCGAGGGGTCCGCGGTGATCGTGATGCCTTCGTAGGTGATGGAACCCGGAGCGGAGATGGCCGGCCCCGGAGGAGGTCCCTCCGGCGCGGGAGGCTCGGTCCGCCGTGCTACGCGGACATCCATCTCCAGGACCAGCCCCGTTGCGGCAAGGGGAGGGGAGAGGGGAAGTTTGGCTTCCCCCCCGGGGCCGACGGCCAGGGCTCCCGGCTCGGCCCGGACCAGGTTTCGGTCCAGGGACTTTTCGAAGGGTTGGACCGCGGAGGTGGCGAGGTCCCGGCGGCTCGAACGGGCCTCCTCCACGAGCCCCGCCGCCAGGGCCCAGTCCTTGGCCGCCCCGTCAAAGCCCAGCCGGTTCCTGGAACCCGTCTTGAGGGATTCGACCACGACGGATTGCTCGGACTTGGACACCGGGATCACCCGGGCGCGGAGGATGTCCCCGCCCTTGCGTGTGAGGGCGTCCGCGAATTCCTTGAGGGAGCCGCCGGAGAACTTCAGGCTGACGGTACGGTCCCCGACGGAGAAGGTGTAGTCCCCCCCGGGAACCTTGTAGTCCACCGGGAGGCGGCCGGAGAGGAAACGGTCGGCCTCGGCGGTCTGCTTGACCACCAGGGAATGCTCCTCCTCCAAAGCCTCCCGGGAGGCCGTGGCGGTGAGGATGCCTTCGTCCGAGGACTTGGCGATGCGCTCGTTGAAGGGGTTCTGGAAGGAAAAGAGGGATCTCGAGCTTTCCCGGGCCCGCGCCACGCTGCGGTTGACGTCCAGCCAGGCGGTCTTCTGGAGCTGGAGGGCCTTGAGCTGCTCCTCGGCCCGCGTCTTGGGGATGCGCTCGACCTTCATCAGGTCTTCGATGAGTTTCTGGGTGTCGTACTTGCTGGTGACGCCGGGGATTGTTATGTCCGACATGGCGGACGGGACCTTCCTTCCCGATCAGGATGCCGGTGCGGGGCAGCCCGGCCCCCTCGGCTGGATCGTCACGCCCGCTCGTCGAACAGTATTCCGATCACCTCGCGGATTCTCTCGTGGACGTGCTGGAGCTCGGCGGGCGGGATCTCCTTGATGATCTTATCGGTTTCCGAGTCGATCACCTTGACCACCACCTGGTCGAGCTTTTCGTTGAGCGCGAAGGACAGGCGGCGGTTGAACGCCTGGCTGACCTGCTGGAGTTCGTTGAGGACCAACTCCATGTTCACCGGCTCCGGCCGGTTGGACGGGAGGGCGGCGCGTGCCGTGGCCTCCCGCACCGCGGCTTCGCGCAGGATCTCGGCCTGCGGCGAGCCGTGTTGTATGACGGAAACATCCATGTCTTCCTCCTCGAACGGGAAGAAAAGAACGGGAGAGGGGCGCGATCCCCTCCCGTCCTGATTGCTGCCGCGGGCTGCGGCGGAAAGAAGACGTCCAGAAATCTCTCCGACGCGGGCCCGCAAAACGGTTTCTCTAGGCTAGGATCTGCATCACCGACTGGGAGCGCGTGTTGGCCTGGGCGAGCATCGCGCCGCCGGCCTGGCTCAGGATCTGGTTCTTCACGTAGTCTACCATCTGAGCGGCCATGTCCGTGTCGCGAATCCGGCTCTCGGCGGCCTGCAGGTTCTCCGCGGCGATGGCGACGCCCTTGGCGGCCATCTCGAAGCGGTTCTGGTAGGCGCCCAGGTCGGCCCGCTGCTTGGAAACGATCCGCAAGGCGGCATCCACGGTCCCGATCGCGGCGTTCGCCACGGCCGGATCCTCGATGGAGATCTGCTCCGCCGAACCCTGGGCTCCCTGAAGTCCGAGAGCCTGGGCGGTCATCGTGCCGATGAACACACGCTCGTTCTGATCCATGTTCGCGCCCACCTGGAACTGCATGACCTGGGGGCCTTCCGTGGCGAAACGGCCGGTCAGGATGTTCATGCCGTTGAACTGGGCATGGCTGGCGATCCGGTTGATCTCGTCCACCAGCTGGGAGACTTCGACCTGGATCTGCATGCGGTCTTCGGCGCTGTAGATGCCGTTGGCGGACTGTACAGCCAGTTCCCGCACCCGGTGGAGGATATCCTGAGATTCCTGCAGGTACCCTTCCGTAGTCTGGATGAACGAAACCCCGTTCTCGATGTTCTTGGTCGCCTGGTTGAGCCCTCGAACCTGGCTGCGCAGCTTTTCGGAAACCGCCAGTCCGGAAGCGTCGTCCCCGGCGCGGTTGATCCGCAGGCCGGAGCTGAGCTTTTCGATGTTCTTGTTAAGCTCGATCCCCGTAACGCCCAGAGAACGGTTGGCGTACATCGCGCTCATGTTGTGGTTGATGATCATATAACCCTCCTTGAAGGCCTTGAATGGCCATCCTGGCCATCCGTCCCGCGCACATGGCCAAGGGGCCGGAAAACAAAAGGTCCGCGCCGTTTCCCGTCCGTTTTGCCCCGTGCGGCGGGAGCTCGGCCCTTCCGTAGGCCGAAATCCCGCCTCATGTACGCTTGGAGAGTGTTTTTCAAAGATCTGGCGGACTGAACCACAGGCCGCTAAGCCTCGGATTCAGCCCGGATTCGGATGGAAGGACGCCCGGGAGAAACCCCGCGGGCGCCCTTTGCCTTTTATAGTATACTACGCTACTGGAGCAGCTGCAAGACTATGGCCGTCTTCTGGTTGGCCTGGGCCAGCATGGCGCCGGCGGACTGGACCAGGATCCGGTTCTTGGTGTACTCCACCATCTCGTTGGCCATGTCGGCGTCCCGGATCCGGCTCTCGGCGGCCTGCAGGTTCTCGGCGCCGATGTCGATGCCGCGGACCGCGTGCTCGAGGCGGTTCTGGTACGCTCCGAGGTCGGCGCGCTGTTTGTTGACCACCTTGAGGGCGGCGTCCAGGACCCCGATGGAGCGGTTGGCGCTGTCGGGGCCGGAGAAGGTGATGATCGCCTCGCTGCCCGGATCCTTGACGCCCAGGGCCTTGGCGGTCATGGTGCCGATATAGACCCGTTCGCGCTGGTCCATGTTGGCTCCGATGTGGAACCACATAGAACTGGTGACGATGTTCTCTCCGGACTCCCGGGCGAAGCGGCCGGTCAGCAGGTTCATCCCGTTGAACTGGGCGTGGCTGGCGATGCGGTCGATTTCGTCCACCAGCTGGGAGACCTCCACCTGGATCTGCATGCGGTCCTCGGAGCTGTAGATGCCGTTCGAAGCCTGGACGGCGAGTTCCCGAAGCCTCTGGATGATGTCCTGGGATTCCTGGAGGTAGCCTTCCGTGGTCTGGATGAAGGAAATGCCGTTGGCTGCGTTCTTGCTGGCCTGGCCCAGGCCCCGGATCTGGGAGCGCATCTTCTCGGAAACGGCGAGCCCGGAGGCGTCGTCCCCCGCGCGGTTGATGCGCAGGCCGGAAGAGAGCTTCTCCATGTTCTTGTCGATGTTGGTGCCGTTGACCCGCAGGTTGCGGTCAGCGAACATCGCGCTCAGGTTGTGATTGATGATCATCGAATTCCTCCTTGAATGGTTCACGCGAAGCATCCTTGCCTCGCGGTTCGAGCGTCCCGCGCCTTTACGGCCTCCCGGCCGCGGCGCAGTTCCATCCCCCTTTCCCGGCTGCACCGGCCCGCCCCCAGGGGGCGGCAGGGCCGGATCCTGTCGGATTCTATGCGGGGAAGGGGCGCCCGGCAGCCGCAGGTGACGTCCGGACGAACCTTCTCCGCTCAGAGTATCGGCAGAAAGGGGGGAAAGGTTGAGTGAAAAGTGGACAGTGGACGGTGGTCGGTGGACGGAAGTAACGGAAGATCGCGGCGGATGACTACGCAATGGCGTGCGATGTGGCTGCGATTGTAAGACGCAGCCGTCCATTGTCCACT
>JBFZER010000272.1:0-24361 GCA_041306765.1 Spirochaetota bacterium
GCGTTCCGTTCCAGGACCGGGCTGTAGGGTATGGGAATGTCGAAACCGGCCACCCTCCGGATCGGGGCCTTCAGGCGGCGGAAGGCCTCGCTGTCCGCCACCCGGGCCGCGATCTCGCCCCCGAAGCCCCCGGTCAGGACGGCCTCGTGCACGATGACCAGGCGGCCGGTCCGGGCAGCGCTTGCGATGATGGTCTCGGAGTCCAGGGGCGCGAGGGTCCGGGGATCCACCACCTCCACGGAAATCCCCTCCGCCGCCAGGCGATCCGCCGCGGCCAGGCTCATCCCGACCATCCGGCCCCAGGCCACGATGGTGAGGTCCGATCCGGCCCGCTTGACGTCGGCCTTCCCGAAGGGCACCAGGTATTCATCCTCCGGCACGGGTCCGGTCTCCTTGTACAGGAGCTTCTGCTCCAGGAAGACTACGGGATTGTCGTCCCGCACGGCGGTCTTGAATAGCCCCTTCGCGTCGTAGGGGGTGGAGGGAACCGCAACCTTGAGCCCCGGGAAGTGGCAGAAGACCGCCTCCTGGCTCTGGGAGTGCTGGGCACCGGCCCCCGTGCCCGAGCCCGCGGGGCTCCGCACCACCAGGGGAACCCGGACCGTCCCGCCGAACATGTAGCGCATCTTGGCGGCCTGGTTCCCGATCTGGTCCAGGGCCAGGACCAGGAAGTCGCTGAAGGGTATCTCGGCGATCGGCCGGGTGCCCGTCAGGGCGGCCCCGGCCGCGGCCCCGGCTATGGCGGCTTCGGAGATGGGGGTGTCCAGGATCCGCCCGGGACCGAATTCCTCTACGAGGCCGGCGGACACGCCGAAGGTGCCTCCGTAGATTCCGATATCCTCGCCCATGAAGAAGACCCGGGGATCCCGCCGGAGTTCTTCCCGGAGCCCTTCCCGGATAGCCTCGGCGTAGCTTATCTCCCGGACCCGCGCGGTTCCCTCACCGGCGTCAGTCCGCATAGACGTCCCTCAGGAGCACCTCGAGTCCGGGATCCTCGCAGGACCGGGCGAACCGGAACGCGGCCTCGATCTCCTCCCGCACGGCGTCCTCCAGGACCGCAAGGCGCTCTGGCGAAAGGTCGCCGCTCTCCAGGATCCGCTTCCGGAACCGGACGATCGGGTCCCGGCGCCTCCAGCGGGCGATCTCCTCCTCGGTGCGGTATACGTTGGCGTCGCTGCGGGAATGTCCCAGGAACCGGTAGGTCTGGGCCACCAGGAGCAGGGGGCCCTTCTTTCGTATGTAGGCCTTGGCCTTTCGGACCGCCCGATACACGGCAAGTACGTCCATCCCGTCCACATGCCTGCCCGGTATTCCGTAGGCCGCCGCCCGGAGGGCCAGGTCTTCCACGTTGGTGGAACGCTTGACGTGGGTGGAGACCCCGTAGTGGTTGTTTTCGCAGAGGAAGAGGACGGGGAGCTTCCAGACCGCGGCCAGGTTGACGGATTCGTGGAAGGTTCCCTCGTTCATGGCCCCGTCGCCGAAGAAGCAGACGACGATCCTGTCCTCTCCCAATTGGCGGATCGAGAGGGCTGCGCCCACGGCGATGGGGATGCCCCCGCCCACGATGCCCGTGCCGCCCAGGTTGCCCCGGGACGGATCGGCCAGGTGCATGGAGCCCCCCTTGCCCCCGCAGACCCCGTCCCGCTTGCCGAACATCTCCGCCGCCAGGCGTCCGAGATCCGTGCCCTTGGCTACGGCGTGGCCGTGGCAGCGGTGGGTGCTGGTGATGTAATCCCGGTCCGAGAGGTTGGCCGCCGCGCCGGAGGCCACGGCCTCCTGGCCCACGTAGAGGTGGGTGGTTCCGTGGATATCCCCCCGGGAGATATGGCGCTGTATCCTCTCTTCGAAGCCCCGGATCCGGAGCATGCGGAGGTAGAGATCCTCGAGCAGGGAAGGTTGGAGTCCGATACGCTCTTCCCCGGCGTCCGCCGCAGGGGATTCATCCATCATGAAGGCTTCCTCTCGCCGGATGTCTGAAAATATTTGCACAGGTTGAAAAAAATTCCGCGGTCAGGATAATCTTGAGTCCGGAAGCTTGTCAAGGACGGCTCTGCACCGGGGAGGAATCTGCGGAATGGCGGACGATGCGGTACACGGAACCGAAGAACCGGGGCCTGCGGACGGGCGGGAGGGCCGCCCGGTTTCCTCCCACAGCCTCCTAGCGAAGATAGCGCATCTTTATTATTTAGAAAACCTCAGCCAGCGGGAAATCGCCCAGCGGACCCGTATTTCCGTGGCCAGCGTATCCCGGTCCCTGGCCCGGGCCCGGGACCTGAAGATCGTCACCATATCGATCGAGGGTGGGGACAGCGACTTCTCCCAGCTGGAAATCGAGATCGAGCGCGCCTTCGGGCTCACGGAATGCCTTCTGGTGCCGAGCTATGGCCGGATCGAGCATACCTACCAGGGCATGGCGGCGGCGGCGGCGGACCTCCTGTCCCGGACCCTCAAGCCGGGCAGCACCCTGGGTGTCAGCTGGGGAGACACCCTGAAGGCCCTGGGGGAGAGCCTGTCCCGGATGCCCGCCTGCCGAGTGGACGTCATCCCCATCATCGGGGCCATGGGCTGGGTCGAGACGGGCATCTACCCCAACAGCATAGCCCGGACCTTCGCACAGAAGCTGGGCGGAAGCGCCTATCTCGTGAACACCCCCGCCTTCGTGGACGACCCGGAGACCCGGAAGTCCCTGATGGAGGACAGCAACTTCCGTCCGGTCCGGGACCTCTGGAGCCGCCTGGACATGGCCATCCTGGGGGTCAGCGGCCTGACCGTGGACAGCTCCATGTGCCGCAGCGGGATCTTCACGGAGGCGGACCTCGGGGCCATGCGCGGGGCGGGCGGGGAATGCATCAGCAATTTCGTGGTGTACGACGGGGCCGGCCGCATGGTGCCCACCTCCGTCTCGGACCGCATGGTGTTCCTGCCCCTGGAGGATCTCCGAAGGGTGAGGACCGTGGCGATCGCGGCGGCCGGGGCCGTCAAGGCGGGTCCGCTCCGGGCCATGCTCCGGAGCGGGATCTGTTCCGCCCTGGTCACGGACGCGGACTGCGCCCGGGCGCTGTTGTCCATGGGATCCTCATGACTCACCACGGAGCGCACTGAGTTCACGGAGAATTCGGGCCGTAAAACCACAGTTCCAACAGGATGAACAAGATGAAGAATGATAAACAAGATTTAGGTTAATCATTCTTAGAACAATAATTCCATCTTGTTCATCTTGATCCATCCTGTATATCTTGTTGGATCTATGGTTCCCGGCTCTTTCTCCGTGCCCTCCGTGGTGAAGTCCTGAAACCCTAAACCTGCGTCAGCGCCCAGTCCCGGGCGGCCAGGATCATGGCCTCGTCGGGTTCCCGGATATCCCCCCGTTCCATCATGGACTCGAAGGTCTTGCGGGCCGCGGCGATCTCCTTCCTGGCCCAGGCGTAGACCTCGTCCCGGGACTTCGGAACCCGGGCAAGGCCTTCCTTCACGGCCTGCTCGGCCACGTCCGCGGCCTCCACGGAGAACACGTCGCTCTCGTTCATGTTCGGGACGATGTTGTCCGGGCCGATGCCCCGGGCCTTGGCGAAGTCCGCCAGGGAGTGGGCGCAGCGGATGGCCATGCCGTCGGAGATCTTGCGGGCCCGTACGGCCAGGGCTCCCTTCAGGATACCCGGGAAGCAGATCGAGTTGTTGACCTGGTTGGGGAAGTCCCCCCGGCCCGTCGCCACGATGAAGGCCCCGGCTTCCTTGGCCTTGTGGGGCCAGATCTCCGGCACCGGGTTGGCGCAGGCGAAGACGATGGCCTTGGGAGCCATGGACGCGACCCACTCGGGCTTGACCACGTCCGGCCCGGGGGTGGACAGGGCGACCAGGGCGTCGGCTCCCCGGAAGGCGTCCTCCATGGTCAGGATGCCCTTCGGGTTGGTGGAACGGCACAGCTCCCACTTGCGGTAGTTCTCGGGACTGGTCTCGATGTCCTTTCGCCCCTTGTGCAGGCTGCCCTTGGTGTCGAACATCACGATGTTCTCGCCCCGGGCTCCGTCCGCCATGAGCAGGCGGGCGATGGTGGTGTTGGACGCCCCGGCGCCCAGCAGGACAATCTTCACGGCTTCCATCTTCTTGCCCGCCAGGTGCACGGCGTTGATGAGTCCGGCCAGGGTCACGCAGGCGGTGCCCTGGGCGTCGTCGTGCCAGACGGGGATGTCGCAGGCGTCCCGGAGTTCGTCCAGGACCCGGAAGCAGTTGGGCTGGCTGATGTCCTCCAGGTTTATCGCCCCGAAGGAATGCTGGCACATCTTCACGAACTCGATGATCCGGGCGGGGTCGTGCTTGCCCGCTTCGTTCCGGGAGTCCACGCACAGGGGTACGGCGTCCACGCCGCCCAGGTACTTCATGATCAGAGCCTTGCCCTCCATGACTCCCAGGCCGCCGGGGGGTGTGCAGTCCCCGTCCCCCAGGACCCGGGTGGAGTCGCTGACCACGGCCACCAGGTTACCCCGGCAGGTGGTCTCGAAGGAGAGGTCGTTGTCGTCCCGGATGGATGTCGAGATCCTGGAAACCCCCGGGGTGTACCAGACGTTGAACCAGTTGAATCCGTAAATGCCGCACTTGGGCAGTGTCTGCATCTTGCCGCCGTAGAACCTGTGGGCTTCCAGGGAGAGCTTCTTCAGGAAGAGGGTCTTGACCTGGGCTTTTTTGTCCGGGGACAGGTCCGCGGGAAAGAGGCCGTCGATGTCGGAGAGGGAGAGGGTCTTGGATTTCATGAGTTCCTCCACGGTTGCGTAAGGTCAGGGTTCCCACGGGAACTTGTACTGGGAAAGCTTGAGCTCGGCCTTGAGCTGGTCGAACTGGGCACGCTCCACCTCGTCCAGGGGAACGCCCTTGTCCTTGCGCTCCAGCCAGGCGTCCCATTCGGGCTCGCCGGCCGTCCAGATGCGGTCCTGCCCCGGGGCCTTCTTCGAGTTGCGAAGGGCCCGGCATATATCCCCCGAGGTCTTCTTGAAGGACCCCAGGTCCGTGAAGGCTTCGATGTTCACGGCCATGAAGAAGTGCCCGAGCTTGTACGGGACTTTCTTCCCGTTCTCGAAGCCCAGGAGGCTCTTCATGAAGGCCCCCTGCTGGAGGGCGGAGGAGAGGATCTCCACCGTCGCGGCCCAGCCGTAGCCCTTGTACCCTCCGCCTTCCTCCCCGATGCCTCCCACGGGGGTGAGCGCCGCCGTGCCTTTCACAAGTTCGTCCAGGACGGCGACGGAGTCCGTCTTGGTCTTCCCGTCCGCGCCGATGACCCACCCGGGGGGCATGGGTTTCTTCTGCCGGGCGTAGACCTCGATCTTGCCCCGCTGGGTGATGGAGGTCGCGCAGTCGATGTTGAAGTGGAAGGGTTCGTCCGTGGGCATGGCGAAGCAGAGAGGGTTGGTGCCCATCATGTTCTCCACCCCGAAGGTGGGGGCGATGGAGGGCCGTGCGTTGGTTCCCGAAAACCCGATCATGCCGTGGTCTGCGGCAAGGCCGGTGTAGTACCCCGCGATTCCGTAGTGGTTTGAGTTGCGGACCGCCACCATGCCCATGCCGTACTTCCGGGCTTTTTCGACGGCCATAAGCATGGCCTTCTTGGAGACCACCTGCCCCATGCCGTTGTTGGCGTCCAGGACGGCCGTCGTAGGACCTTCCTTGACGACGTCTATCTTGGTGACGGGATTTATCTGCCCGTCCTTGATCCGGTCGATGTAGATGGGCTTCAAGCGGCCGACTCCGTGGGAATCGATCCCGCGTTTGTCCGCGGTTATCAGGACCTCCGCGCAGACCCGGGCGTCCGCCTCGGGCACGCCGTAGCCCTTGAACACGTCGATCATGAACCGTTCCGTGATGTCGAAGGGCCACCATCGGGCGCCTTCGGTCGAGAAACCAGGCATTCGATCCTCCTTATCTTATTCTACCGGGCATGATACGCCGGTTCGCGGCCTTTGGCTAGATTTTTCCGTCCGCAGGAAGCTCCGATTTCAGTCCTGGAACAGCCCCACCGCTTCCTTTGCGTCGCGGGAGGAGGCGAGGGTCCGGCAGAAGGCCTTGGACCTGCATAGCCGGGCGATCTCCGCCAGGGCCTCGATGTGGGGTCCCGACTGGTCCGGGGGCGCCAGGATCAGGAAGAACAGGTTGGACGGTTTGCCGTCCAGTGCCGCGAAGTCCACGCCCCTAGGCGCGATCCCCACGGCGATGGCCAGGCTCTCCACGGCCGCGGTCTTGCCGTGGGGTACCGCCACCCCCTCCTCGAGCCCCGTGCTCCCCTTGGCTTCCCGGTCCAGCACCGCCCGGGCGGCGGCGGCCGGGTCGGACACCGTTCCCGCCGCGGCCAGGACTTCCACCAGCTCTCGGATGATTCCTTCCTTGTTCTGCGCCGCCAGCGGGACGCGGACGACTTCCTCCCGGATCAGGTCGATCAATGCCATGTGAAAACCCCCGTCATGCGAGCGTGTCGAACAGCTCGACGATGCGTTCCTCGTTCTTGGCTATGAGGACGGAGCAGGCCACGCTGCGCATGGCGCGCTCCGTCTCGTTGTAAAGCTCGTCCCGGCGGCTCCGGATCTGGGAGATCTCGCCCAGGACCAGCAGGTCGATCTCGTGCTCCCGAACCTTGGCCAGGATCTCCTGGTGGACAGCCCCGCTGGACCGCTCCGCGGTCACGGAAATCCCCTTGGAGCGGGCCAGGTTCCGGACGTGGTTCAGGTAGCGCTCGGCGTCCTCGTCCAGATCCCGGTGGTATTCCTCCTGCTCGGAATCCAGGAAGATGTGGGCCTTGACGAGCTCCGAGAGGGCCCGGGTATTCACCACGTACAGGGCGAAGAGCTCCGCGTCCAGGCGTTTCGCCAGGACGATAGCGTACTGGGCCGCGGTCACGGACTGCTCCGTGCCGTCCACGAACACCAGGATCCTTCGAAAGGGTCTGATCATGGCACTGCCGCCTCTGGTTCTTCCCGGATCAGCCGGTTCTTGACCAATTTCATGAGGGTGAACATGTCCCGCTCGTTCTCCTCCAGCCGGTTCTGAATATAATGCACCGAATCCTCCAGGTCGGGAATGGCGATCTTCTCCAGGGCGTTCACCTTCCGGATGGTCTTCCGGACCTCCGCCGCCAGCCGCATGATGGACGCCTTGAGCTCCGCGAAGCGCCCCATCAGCTTCAGGGCTTCCTGGAAGTCCTGGACGGACCTGTCCATCCAGACGCTGGTGCCCAGGGGGCTGTAGTGGGGGGGACGCTCCTCGAAGGTGGTCTCCACGACGGGCAGGACCACGCCCATCACCTTGCGCTGGCGGAGGGCGACCGAGGGTTCCAGGTTGACCGCCGCTGCGGTCGAGGAAACACGGAGCTTGCCCATTCCCAGGGCCGCCTCCTGGAGGGAACCGTAGGCCGTAGCCAGGGCGGCCTCCACCTTCTTTTCGAAGTCCCCGGCCTGGTCCACCAGGGTCAGCAGCTCCACCACCAGGATGTTGCGCTTCTGGTCCAGGAGCTCATGCCCCAGGCGCGCGAATTTCAGCTCCTCCCGGAGTTTCAGGAGGCTGGTCTTGGTGGGGGCGACGGCGCGCATGGCCTAACCCGCCCCCAGGTAATACTTCTCGATCTCCTCGTCCGTGACCCGGTGGAGCTCCTCCGAGGGCAGGAGCTTCAGGGCTTCCCACCCGGCGTCCAGGGTCTGCTCGATGGAACGGTCCTCGTTCTTGCCCTGGCTGACGAAGGAGCGCTCGAAGTTCTCCCCGAACTCCAGGTACTGGTGGTCCAGGGGCGTGAGCTCCTCCTCCCCGATGACCGAAGCCAGGTTCCGCACGTCCTTCACGTAGCTGTACGCGGCGAAGAGCTGGCTGGCCAGGTGGGGGTGGTCCTCCCGGGTCATGCCCTCGCCGATGCCGTCCTTCATGAGCCGCGACAGGGAAGGCAGGCCCGCCACGGGGGGGTATATCCCCCGGCCGGCCATCTCCCTCTCAAAGACGATCTGGCCTTCCGTGATGTACCCGGTCAGGTCCGGGATCGGATGGGAGATGTCGTCGCTGGGCATGGTCAGGATGGGCAGCTGGGTGATGGAGCCCGGAGATCCCTGGATCATCCCGGACCGCTCGTAGATCTCCGCCAGGTCCGAGTAGAGGTAGCCCGGATAGCCCTTGCGGGAGGGTATCTCACCCCGGATGGTGGAGATCTCCCGGAGGGACTCGCAGTAGTTGGACATGTCCGTGAGGATCACCAGGACGTGGAGGCCCTTCCGGTAGGCCAGGTGCTCCGCCAGGGTCAGGGCGGTGCGGGGGGTGATGATGCGCTCGATGGAGGGATCATCCGCCAGGGAAAGGAAGAGGGCGACGTTCTCCAGGACCCCCGTCTCCTCGAAGGAGCGGGTGAAGTACCGGGCCACGTCGTGCTTTACACCCATGGCGGCGAAGACCACCGCGAAGTCCCCGGCGCCTCCACGGATCCTGGCCTGCCGGGCTATCTGGGCGGCCAGCTCGTTGTGGGGCAGGCCGTTGCCGGAGAATATAGGGAGCTTCTGGCCCCGGATCAGGGTGTTCATCCCGTCGATGGCCGAGATCCCCGTCTGGATGAAGTCCCGGGGGTATTCCCGGGAGGTGGGGTTGATGGGCCGGCCGTTGACGTCCACCTCCTCCTCCGGCAGGGGAGCGGGACCCCCGTCGATGGGTCGGCCCAGGCCGTCGAAGACCCGGCCCAGCATCTTCTCGGTGACCCCCAGGGTCAGGGGACGGCCCCGGAACCGGACCTTCGTCCCCGGCAGGGTCAGACCCTGGGTCCCCTCGAAGACCTGGGCCACCACCGCGTCGTCGCTGGTGTCCAGCACCATGCCCAGCCGGGTGTGCCCCTCCCGGTCCACGCACTCCACCAGCTCCCGGTAGCCCACCGGGTGGGTCTTGCGGATGAAGACCAGGGGCCCGTCGATGCGGTCCACGCCGATGTATTCCCGCCCGGACATCAGCCTCCGGCGCGCCTCGTTCCGGGTTTCCGCGTCAGGCATAGATGGACTCCAGTTGATCCAGGGACCGCTCGAGCCGGGCCTGGAGCTTGTCGAACTCCGCGGCCCCCTCGTCCCGGATGGTGAATTTCATCTTCACGATGTCCGACAGGACCTTCATCTGCTTGAGCTTGACCAGGGTCACCCCGCGCTTGATGGCCGCGGCGCCCCTCCTCGCGTAGACCAGGATCAGGGAGAGCATGCGCAGCTGCTTGTCCACCGAGGAAAACCGGTCCACGTCGTCGAAGGCGTTCTGCTGGAGGAAGGCGTTCTTGAACAGGGAGCAGACTTCCAGGACGAAGCGCTGGGAGTCGGGCAGGGCGTCGGGTCCCACGAGCTTGACGACCTGCTGGAGCCGGACCTCCCTCTGGAGCAGCTCCAGGATCTCGCGTCGCTCCGCCGCCCAGGAAGCCCCGGCATGCTCCTCCCACCAGGGCGTCACGTCGTCCAGGTACTCGGAATAGCTGTCCAGCCAGGAGATGGCCGGGTAATGCCGGGCGTTGGCCAGCTGCCGGTCCAGCCCCCAGAAACAGCGCACGAAGCGCCGGGTATGCTGGGTCACGGGCTCGGAGAAGTCGCCCCCCGGGGGGCTCACGGCCCCGATGATGGAGACCGAGCCCTCCCGGCCCGACAGGGTGTCCATGTAGCCCGCGCGCTCGTAGAAGTCCGCGATACGGGTGGGCAGGTAGGCGGGGAAACCCTCCTCCGCGGGCATCTCCTCCATGCGGCCCGACAGCTCCCGAAGGGCCTCCGCCCAGCGGGAGGTGGAGTCCGCCATGACCGCCACGTGGTAGCCCTGGTCCCGGTAGTACTCGGCCAGGGTCACCCCGGTGTAGATGCTGGCCTCCCGGGCGGACACGGGCATGTTGGAGGTGTTGGCGATCAGGATGGTGCGTTCCATGAGGCTGCGGCCCGTGCGGGGATCCACCAGCTTGGGGAATTCCGTGAGCACGTCGGTCATCTCGTTCCCCCGCTCCCCGCAGCCGATGTACACGATGATGTCCGCGTCGCACCACTTGGCTATCGCGTGCTGGGTCATGGTCTTGCCGGTGCCGAAGCCCCCGGGGATGGCCACCGTGCCGCCCTTGGCCAGGGGAAAGAGGGTGTCGATGACCCGCTGGCCCGTGATGAGGGGGATCGACAGGGGCAAGCGCCGCCGAACGGGACGGGGCACCCGGATGGGCCAGTTCTGGAACAGGGCGATCTCCCGGCTTCCCGCTTCCGTGCGGACCACGGCGACCGTCCGGTCCACGGGGTAGTCCCCCTCGGCCGCCAGGGACTCGAGAACCCCGTCGGCGCTCGGCGGCGCCAGGACCCGGTGCTCAACCCGGGAGGTTTCCTGGACGGTCCCCAGGATCGTTCCGCCCGTCACGGGGACTCCGGGCTTGAGGTCCGGACTCGGGACGAAGCGCCAGGTCCGGGTCCGGTCCAGGGGTTCCGCGGTGATGCCGCTCTCGATGTAGTGCCCCGACAGGGCGCGCAGGGCTTCCAGGGGGCGCTGGATCCCGTCGTAGATGGAGCCGATGAGGCCCGGGCCCAGCTCCAGGGACAGGGGCATTCCCGTGCCGTAGACGTTGTCCCGGGGAGCCAGACCCGTGGTGTCCTCGTAGACCTGGATCACCGCCCGGTTTCCCGAAAGTTTGAGGACCTCGCCCACCAGCCGGGATTCGCCCACCCGTACCAGCTCCAGCATCTGGGCGTCCGTGATCCCGTCGGCCTCGATCACGGGGCCGTTGACCCGGCGGACCTGTCCTATGATGCGTTCTTTCATATACCTACCTTGGGGCGCCTTCCCCGAAGAGGACGGCGTGCATGCGTTTCCGAATTTCAGACTGGGCGCGCAGGAATCGGGTCGGAACCTGGTTGTTGTAGGCAAGCCGGCCGTCCGGGACCGTAAGTACGACACCCTGGGCGGGCAGGGGATCGCCCTCCACCCGGGAAAGGCGCACGGGCTTGCCGGTGTACTCCTGGACCTCCCGCTCCGCCTCTCGAAGGAGATCGTCGGTGATCCGGGGCAGTTCTTCCCGGGAGGCGTTCACCCGGGCTTCCGGGGCGGAAAGCCCCACGGCGGCCTCCACGATCCAGAGCCGGAGCACCTCCGCATAGCCGGGACGTTCCTCCGCCTCGGCGACGACGCGCCGGGCCGCGTCCAGGGTGTCCTGGATCAGACGGTCCCGGATGCGGAGGGAGGTCTTCCGGGCCTCCACGGCCGCGCGGGATTCCGCGTTGCGCCGGACGGACTCGCACTGGGCGGCCGCGGTCTCCTCCGCCTTCCTGAGGATCTCCCCGGCCTGGGTCCGGGCGGCCTCGGCCCGGGTGCGGGCGTAGGAAGCCGCCTCCTCCTCGATCTCCGCGGCCTTGCGGTCCGCTTCCCGGGCGATCCCCGCCAGCAGGTTCCGCTCTTCCTCTAGTTCCTCTTCCATGCCTGGCGCCTCACAGCTTGATGCCGATGGCCGCGTTGACCATCTCCCGCAGGGGCGGGCGGGAGCTCAGCTTCCCCTCCCAGTCCGGGATCTCCACGATCAGGGGGAAGTCTTCCTTGAACACGTATCGGTCCACCTGGGGCCGGATCAGCTCGGCGATCCGCTCGGTGATGAGGATGATGCCGTTTTGCCGATCCTCCAGGGCTTCCCGGAAGGCCTCCGAGGCCTCCGCGGAGCTCCGGACCCGGCGCCCCCGGACGCCGGCCAGGCCGAAGCCCAGCACCGCGTCCTCGTCCCCGATCACGTAGTACTTCATCCCGGATTCTAGAATTTTCCCAGGATCATCAGGGCCGTTATGAACCCGAACACCACCAGACCCTCCGCAAGGGCGATGAAGATGAGGGCCTGGCTGGCTATCTCGGGCTTTTCCCCGATGGCGCCCATGGCCGCCGCTCCGACGTTGGCGATGGCGATGCCCGCGCCGATAGCCCCGAAACCGAAGGCCACCGCCGCCGCGACGAGTCCGAATTTCTGGATTTCCGCCTGTTCCCGGCTTACCTGGGGAGCCTGGGCGGCGGCTTCCTGGGCGGAGGTCCCGCTTACGGACACCAGGCCGAAGATGCCCAGGAAGGCCATCAAGACGACCACGCTCAGGCGCACCCGGCCCGCGAACTCTCGTTTCCGATCCTGCATGGAATACTCCTTATTCTAGGCGTCCGGCAGCCGAGGCCGCCGGCGGCCGTCACTCGCTGGATTTCAAGGACACGGGGGCGTACGCCCGCCCGGTCCCGTTGAAGTACTTGGAAAAGAACTCGTAATAGTTGAGCCTCAGGGACTGTATCCCCGCGGACAGGCCCTCCAGGGCTATGACCAGGAGGTTCCCCAGCACCAGGACGGCCGAGGCGGCGATCGAAAAGCCTCCCCCGGGGTTCAGCATCCGGGCGATCTGGAAGAAGGCCGTCATGAGGCTGACGTGGGCTATGCCCAGGCCCGCCACCCGCATGAAGGACAGGGTGTTGGCCAGGTACCCCGAGTAGATCTCCAGGACCTCGACGATCCACTCCATGAGGAAATCCACCATCGTCAGGGCCCCGAACCTCCGCCGCTTCTCCGGTGCGTGCCGGGCGTACTCGATCGGCCCCTTCAGGGCCAGGGCGAGGGTGGGCAGGCCCAGGATGAGGACCAGGAGGTCCGGGTCGGGGAGTGTCGTATAACCGCTCTGGACGAAGCGGAAGGCGGTCCAGGTTCCGGCCCCGTAGATCCATCCCCCCAGGATACCCGCCTTGTCCAGGATCAGGGTCAGCCAGCGCCGCTTTCGGGCCAGGTTGATCCAGTTGATCAGGAGCCCCGTACCCAGGACGACCAGTCCGAACTTGATGGTGATGCCCAGGATGTCGTAGACCGTGCGCACGGCACCCGCGACGGCTCTGTGCCCGGATACGACCCCGTGGTAGTCGAACCACAGGGGCGGGAGCCAGGGCATGCCGAAGTAGGATCCGAACAGGACGCCCGCCGCGATCGCCGCGAATCCGCAGTACAGGATGAGGCGCGGCAGGGAATCGTCCCCGCCCCCGCGCCGGGCGGACAGGATTCCGAGGACCCCCAGGAGGGCCAGCACCAGGCCGTGTCCCGCGTCCCCGAACATCAGTCCGAACATCGCGAGGTAGGCCGCCGCCGTGAAGGGGGTGGGGTCCACCGCTCCGTACTCCGGAACCGCGAAGTTCCGGACCAGGGCTTCGAAGGGCCGGAGGATGCCGGGATTCCGCAGGGCCACCGGGGCTTCCAGGCTGCGCTCCCGGCCCTCCCGCTCCGAGATCCATTCGATGTGGCAGCGGCCTCCGGAGGCCCGGCGGATCCCCTCCTCCACCGCCTCCGCCCTGTCCCGGGGTATCCAGCCGGAGAACAGGACCGTCCTCTCGGTGCGGGAGAACCGGGACCGGACCCTCTCCAGGAGTTCCTGGACCCGGAGGCGGGCCCAGAGCCGCTGGAGCTCCGGCCCCCTGCGGCGGAAGAGGTCCTCAAGCTCGGACTGGAGCCCATTCTGGCGCTCCCGCAACGCCAGGACCCGGGCATCCAGGCCCCGGAGCGCCTGGGCCTTTCCGTCCCGGGCCTTTCCGTCCCGGGACGGAAAGGCCCGAGATTCCTCGGGGAGGATCCCGTCCTCCCAACCCGCCTGGGAAAGCAGGGGGGCCAGGCGTCCTTCGTCCCGCTTCAGGGTGACGACCAGGGCCTTCCGGCTCGGGCCGGCCGGGTCGCCCCAGGGCACCAGCACGGAGGGCAGGGACGCGAGGGCTTCCTCCAGGGCGGGAAACCGGGAGGAGGCCGCGGTGCCGGTGCGCACGGCCAGGAAGGAGTAGGCCGAGCCGAGGCCCGAGGGTTTTCCCAGGTCGTCAAAGGTCTCCAGCTGCCGGCGCATCTCGGAAAGCCTCAGGATGTCCTCCTGGACGGCTTTCTGCCGGTCCCGGACGGCGCTCACCTCCGCGGACAGGGAGTCCAGGGTTTTTTCCGCCTCCGCCGGGTCCAAAGGGTCCCGGTCGTCGAGGGACGGGTCCGGCGGGCGGATCGGGCTGCCTGGCATGCGGAGGAAGCCCTCCAGCCGGCGCCGGAGTTCGCCCAGGCGCACCTCGGCCCCCCCGGACGGGGGGGAGGACACCCGGTCCTTCCAATCCCCGGCCAGGTCCCGGACGGAGACGAAATCCAGGGCCCCCAGCCGGAGGAGCTCCCGGGATACATCCTCGGAGCTTTCGTCCAGGGCGACTGCCGCGAGGAGCCTCATCGGGGTGGTGAACATCATACGGAATTCCGGATCCTTTCCTCCGGGAGGGCATAGTATTTGGCGTTGAGGATGGCCAGCACGGACCGAACTTCCTCCCGCTTGAGGGCGAAATAGGCCAGGACCGTGCCGATGGTGAAGGGATAGCCCGCCAGGAGCCGCCCGGACTCGCCCCGAAGGACGGTCCTCAGGGCCCTCTCCAGGAAGGCAAGCCGGGCGGAGGGATCCCCTCCGGCACCCGCCAGGGCGGCCAGGGCCCGATCCCGCTTCCCCAGCACGGCGGCCGTCAGCTCGGAAACGTTCCCGGACCGGTAGGCCGCGGCCGCCCGGGCCGCGTCGTAGGGGCTGCCGCCGGGAATCAGGGAAGCCAGCGCCTCCTCGGGGCCCAGGCGGTAGAAATGCTGGGCCCGGGCCAGCCACAGAACGTTGTGCAGGTCTATCTCGATGCCCAGGACCCTGCCGGCGATGGCGCGGTCCCGGGGCGAAAGGCGGGCCAGGGATTCGAGCAGGACCGAAAAGCCCAGTCTGTCCAGCTCCGCCTCCAGGGGATAGAGGGTTTTTTCCGTCTCCGCCCGGGGTGCCGTCCGGCGCAGGACCGGCTCGTAGGGGGTGCCGGAAACGGCGAGGGCCAGGGACTCCGCGTCCGGGGCGGCCAGGAGGGCGTCCAGGTCCAGGCGGTGGGGAAGGGCGCCCCGGTAGAGGTACACCGCCCGGTCCTCGGAGGGGCGTTTCCGGATCCGGGTCTCGAACCAGAGGCGGAGGACGTTCTTGAGGGTGTCGATCTCGAAGCGTACGGCGAAAGCCCGGATCACCGAGGCGGCCGGCTCCTTGGCGAAGCGAGCCAGGCCGGTATGGAATTCCACCTCCATCGAATACAGCAGGGCCTCGCAGCCCCGCAGGTCGCCGGTCCGGGCGTATTCCGCCTCCAGCTCTCCGTAGGACGTGTCCTTCAGCAGCACCAGGGCTTCCGGCAGGGAAGCCGCCCGCAGGAGGGATTCCAGCTTTTCCGGGGTCAACAGCCCGCTGATGCGCGCCTTGAGCTTGGCGTTCAGGAATCCGTAGACCGACAGGGCTCCGGGCATGGCTGCTAGCCGTTCCCCAGGTCGACGGCGAGAATGCGGTCCGCGATCTCCCGGGAAAGTTCCGGAATCCGGTCCCGGGCGCTCTCCCAGGCCGCCCGGCTCTGGTTCTCGGCCTCCCGGGCGGCCCGCGTCTCGAGGTCCCGGGCTTCCTGCCGGGCCTGCTCGACCCGTTCCCGGATCCGCAGGATAGCCGCGGCCCGTGCCTCGGAGAGAACCGAATCGGCCTCCGCGTCAACCCGGGCCCGTTCGGCCGCGGCCCGGCTACGGGCCTGTTCGATGCGGATGCGGGCTTTCTCTTCCTCTTCCAGGACTCGTTCTACGATATTCAGCATACGCTCGCCTTCGGACCATCGCTTCCGCGATCGTCTCCGGGAACGCGGCGCTCGATAGGGGCGTCGGGGGGTGTTCCGAGCGGGAAGGCTATACCTCTTGGGAAAAAATGTCGAGGCCCCGGCGTCTTCCTGCTTTACGGAGGGCCCTCCCGTGAGTATCCTTTCCCCTGGAGGTGCTCCATGATCCGGCCTTCGCCCCGTTCCGCCTTCATCGCCGTCGATCTTCAGAACGACTTCTGCCCCGGAGGCGCCCTGGGTGTGCCGGACGGGGACGCGGTGCTCCCGATCGTGAACCGCATCGTCCGCCGCTTCCCCCGGGCCGTGGCCACCCAGGACTGGCATCCCCGGGGACACTTCTCCTTCGCTTCCTCCCGCCCCGGCAAGGCGCTGTACTCGACGGTGGAGGCCGAGGGCATCTCCCAGATCCTTTGGCCCGACCACTGCGTCCAGGGCAGCCCGGGCGCGGCGTTCCACCCTTCCCTGGACCTGGAACCCTTCAACCTGATCATCCGGAAGGGAGCCCGGCCCGACCTCGACTCGTATTCCACCTTCTTCGAGAACGACCGGAAGACCCCCACGGGCCTCCACGGCTGGCTCCACGACCTCGGGGTCACGGAAGTCTGGCTGGCCGGTCTGGCCACGGATTTCTGCGTCCTGTATTCCGCCCTGGACGCCGTCTGCCTGGGCTACAAGACCTACGTCCTCACCGACGCGGTCCGGGCGGTCAACGTGCCCGAGGGATCCGGGGATCGGTCCCTCAAATCCATGGCTGCGGCGGGGGTCATCCTTACGGAGAGTTCCGAGATACCTGCATGACCAGCGCGGCCTTCACGGACCTCTACGAGCTGACCATGGCCCAGGGCTACTTCGTCCATGGCATGGACCGGCCCGCCGCCTTCGAGGCCTTCTTCCGTCACCATCCCTTCGGGGGCGGGTATTCGGTGTTCGCGGGCCTGGAGCCCCTCCTGG
Organism: Spirochaetota bacterium; assembly: GCA_041306765.1. GTDB lineage: Bacteria > Spirochaetota > Spirochaetia > Treponematales > UBA12059 > JAAYUR01. The sequence goes on from JBFZER010000272.1 coordinate 16,570, forward strand.
AGGACCTGGAGAACCTGAGATTCTACCCCGAGGACCTGGCCTACCTGGAATCCCTGGGCACCTTTTCGCCGGCCTTCCTGCGCCACCTGGAATCCTTCCGGTTCCGCGGGGAGGTCTGGGCCGTGCCGGAGGGGGAGGTGATCTTTCCCCGGGAGCCCCTGGTGCGGGTACGGGGGGGGCTGGTGGAGTGCCAGCTCGTGGAGGGGCTACTCCTGAACCGGATCAATTTCCAGAGCCTGGTGGCCACCAAGGCCGCCCGGATCCGCCACGCCGCCCGGGGGGGCAAGGTCATGGAGTTCGGCCTTCGCCGGGCCCAGGGGCCGGACGGGGCGAACTCCGCGACCCGGGCTTCCTACATAGGCGGGGCCATGGGCACCTCCAACGTCCTGGGTGCCCGGCTTTTCGGCATACCGGCCCTCGGGACCATGGCCCACTCCTGGATCATGGCCTTCCCTTCCGAGAGGGAGGCCTTCGAGGCCTACGCGGACCTGTACCCGGACGCCACCACCTTCCTGGTGGATACCTACGACACCCTGGCCAGCGGAGTTCCGAACGCGGTGGCTGCGGGCCGGCGCCTTGCGGAGCAGGGGAAAAAGTTCGGGATACGGCTCGACTCCGGGGATATCCAGTACCTGGCGGAGGAGTCCCGGAAGATGCTGGACGCCGCGGGATTCACGGACGCCTTCATCGTGGCCTCCAACGACCTGGACGAGGAGATCATCGAGGCCCTGACCTCCGCGGGCGCGCCGGTGGACGTCTGGGGCGTCGGGACCCGCCTGGTGACCGGGGGCTCCGACTCCGCGTTCTCCGGGGTCTACAAGCTGGCGGCGGTGGAGCGCGGCGGCCGGATGGAAAGCGCCATGAAGTTCTCGGACAATCCCGACAAGTCCACGGAGCCCGGGGTGAAGGAAGCCTACCGGATCTACGACGAGGGTGGCCAGGCCCGGGCGGACGTGATGGCCGCGGAGGGGGAAACCCTGGAGCCCGGGGTGCCCAGGACCTTCCACCATCCGGCCCTGGATACCCGCAGGTTCCGGATGACCCCCTGCGGGGAGATCCGGCCGCTCCTCGGAAAGGTCATGGAGGGAGGCAGGCGCCTGGTCCCGCCTCCGCCCTTGGGGGAGGCCCGGGAACGATGCCGGGCGGAACTCGAACGCTTCGACCCCACCTACCGGCGCCTCCTGAACCCCCACGTCTACAAGGTGTCCATAACCGAATCGGTGCGGGACCTCAAGGCCTCCTTCCTGGACCGGTTCCGCGCGGAGGGGTGAGCCCCGGGGACCCGGCGGCTTCCCCGCGGCCCCGCCCTTCCGATTCGGGCCCGGAAAAGGTCCTGCGGAGGGCCAGCTTGAGGGCGTATACGATCGCCAGCGCCAGGGCGGTCGGCCAGCGGGGATTCGAGGGTTCCGGAATCCGGATGACACCGTTTTTCGGGATGGGCGAGTATTCCCCCGCCGGCGGGATCAAGGCCTCGGGACCGGATCTCGTGACGCGCCAGAATCCGGTGCCCTGGGGCTTCCACCCCGTACCCGCCTCGTCCGCATCCGTGAAGCAGGGCACAGGCAGGGCCGCCTGCACCCGATGCCAGTACAGGAGGGGCAGGTCCGGCGCATCCAGGCTTCCCCTGCCCAGGGCGAGCTCCCCGCCCCGGGGCGCAGCCAGGGGCACGAAGCCGCCGTAGGCTTCCGACGGGTCGGCCAGGAGGGGAGTGTCCCCCCGTCCCCGGAGGGTGACGACCGCGCCCGTCCGGCCGCCCGTATCCGAATCCAGGAAGGAAAGGCCTTCCCCGGGGCGTTCCGGCAGGAAGGAGAACACCGCGGCCATGGCCCGGCTGAAATCCCCGGCTCCCCGGGGCCGTGCAGGCCGGGGAGGCAGGAGGACGGGGAAGGAATCCTCACCCACGGCCACGAGCACCAGCCCCGGCTCGGGGAAGCGGAGGATCCAGCCGGAAGGGCCCTCCGACAGGTCCAGGCGGTCCCCGGCCAGACGGACGAAGGTCGCGTTCGATTCCACCCACCGATGGACGATCAGGCCCGAAGGTTCTCCCTCCACGGCCAGGCGCAGGGCCCAGGCGGAGCTGGCCTCCTCGTAGCCCGCGGACGCCGGGTAGGCGTAAGGCCGTTCCGGGAACCCAGTCTCCACGGCCTCGAAGCCCGCAGGCTCCCCCGGCAGGGAGTCCGTGAAGACCACGATGCGCCCGTATCCCTTGCTTCTCAGCCGCGAAAGGAGGCTCCAATCGGAGCCCAGGGCTTCGGCTTCCCGGCCGAGCCTCGCGGCAAAGGCCTCCCTCCCGTCCTTCCTTCGTTCGGCTGTGAAGTCCCGGAGGCGGTAGGTTCCGCCGGCGGGGTCGAAATCCAGGAGGAACACCCGGGCGCCTTCCAGGTCCTCCCGGGCGTACAGGGCATTAACGGCCCGGTCCAGGGGGCGGGCCCCGGCCTCTCCCCGCAGCATGGACCGGGATCCGTCGATGACGGCCGCGCTCCGGCCCGGCCCGGGCGGGGGGAATCCCGAGAGGGCCCGGGCCACGACCAGGGCCGCCAGGGCGTCCAATATCAGGTCGTACCGCAGCCGGAGACTGCGAAGGAGGATGTCCGCAGCCCGGGTCCGGGAGGCGGGGAAGTAGCCGTGGGGAAAGACAACCCGCCGCTTGAGCCGAAGTCCCGCCAATAGCAGCAGGGCGACCGGCAGGAGCAGGAGGAAGAGCCGGGCCAGGAACTCAGCCATACAGGAACTCCAGGACCTTCCAGTAGACCGGGGCGCGAGGATAAGCCGAGGCGAACCGGAAGTACCGGAAGCCCTTCCGCTTCCGCCCGAGCTCCGCCGCCCGTTCCTCCTCCGCCGCGCCGTACGCGGCCCGGGCCGCGGGGTCCCAGGGCACGGTGATCCTCCTGTCCGTCTCGGGATCCGTCACCTCGTACTCCCCCCAGCCCTCCGCGATCTCCCCGAAGCCCCGGCGCAGGTGGAAGAAGCAGGCGGAGGGGAACCCTACGGACCGGGGATTGAACCGGGGATCCTGAAAATCCGAGAAGAGGAAGAGCCGCCGGTAGGGGGATATCCCCCGCAGGGTCCGCACCGCCCGGGTGACGTCCGTCCCGCCTCCGAACTCCGAGGCCCGGAGCCAGGAAGCCAGCTCGGAGACCCCCCCCCGGCCCCGGAGGCGGAGCCCCGCCGGGTCGGTCCGGGCCGCGAAGCCGTGGGCGCTCAGGGACAGCCCCAGCTCCAGGCACAGGTACCCGAGGGACAGGATCATGCTGCCGTAGGCGTCCCGGTCGGCGGCGGCCAGGCTCCCGGAACGGTCCACCAGGAAGGCCACTCCCTCGGTCTCCTCTTCGTAGTACTCCCGTACGAAAGTCCGGTCCGTCCTGCCCAGGAGCCGCCAGTCGATGCTCCGGGGATCGTCCGTAGGGGCGTATTCCCGGATGGTCTTGAGGTCGAAGCTCGAGCCCGAACGCCGGAACATGGGGTCCCGGCCGGCCACGGCCCGGGGCAGGTGGGCGCGCACGTTGCGCCTTCGGAAGGCCGCCGCCAGGGCGGGGCATTCCGGATCCACGGCGATCATGGCCCTACCGCTCGAAAAATTCCCGCCGCACCGCGTTCCGCGCCGCCAGGAGCACGTCCCGCTTGCGGATCCCGTCCGCCTCTGCGTCGAAGTTCAGGATGACCCGGTGGGCGGCCACGTCCTCGAAAAGCTCCCCTACGTCGTCGTAGGATACGGCGGGCCGGCCCTCCAGGGCGGCCTTCGCCTTGGAGGCCCGGAGGAGGGAGATGGCGCACCGGGGGCTGGCCCCGTACAGGACGTATTTCCGGACCTCCTCCACGGGGGAATGGTCCGGATGGGTGGCAAGCACCAGCTTGGCGATGAAGTTCTTGACCTCCTCCGCCGCGGCCATCTCCCGGGAGGCCGCGGACCAGGCGGCCAGCACCTCCATCGTCGCCTCCCGGCCCGCGGGGCTGCCCGAGGGCGGCTCCTCGGAAACCCGGAGTATCTCCTTCAGGGCCCGGAAGTCCGGGGAAGCGAAGCGAAGCTTCATGAAAAACCGGTCCACCTGGGCTTCCGGCAGGGGATAGGTACCCTCCAGTTCGATGGGATTCTGGGTGGCGATCACGAAGAAGGGGTCCGGCAGGGGATAGGTTTCCCCCAGGAAGGTGATCCTCCGTTCCTCCATGGCCTCCAGGAAGGCCGACTGGGTTTTCGGCGTGGCCCGGTTGATCTCGTCCCCCAGGACCACGTTGGCGAAGATGGGGCCCCGGTAAAAACGGAATTCCCGGCCCCGCTCCCCGTCCTGGAGGATGTTGGACCCGATGACGTCCAGGGGCATGAGGTCCGGGGTGAACTGCACCCTTCGGAACTCGAGTCCGAAGAACGCGGCCCAGGCCTTTGCCAGGCTGGTCTTTCCCAGCCCCGGGGCGCCCTCCAGGAGGACGTGGCCCCCGGACAGGAAGGCCGTGAAGAGGCGTTCCAGCAGTTCCGGATACCCGACCACCCGGGCCCCGACGTAGGCGGCGTAGGCCCCGTAGAAGGAGCGAACCCGCTCCAGGGCCGACTCAAGCTCTCGACTTTCCATACAGGATCCCTCCCCATGCGAAACGCCGCCGCGTCCGGAACGCCAAGGCAGCGCAAAGTGCAAGATTGAAGACGATTCCCCCCAGGAGCACCGGGGGGGACGGATTCGTGGCGGCCGCGGCATTGAATGCCGCGTGGACCGCGGCGGATGCCGCGAAGGCCCCGGCCGCCGCGGCCGCGGGCTTTCGGCCAGCAAGGGACAGGGCGAACAGGGCGGCCGCGTTGACGTGCAGAGGCAGGGCCCAGCCCAGGCGCAGGAAGACCCCGGCGTCCGGGAAGGCAGCCATGTAGGCCAGGTTCTCGGCCGCCGCGAATCCCGTCGCCCCCAGGACGGCGGCCAGTCCCAGGCCGGGATTCCGGAGCCGGCGGGCCAGGGCGGCCGCCCCGAGGGCCAGACCCAGCTTCAGAACCTCCTCGGGAAGTACGGAGAGGACAGGGGGAAGGGAGAACCTGTCGGCCAGGAAGCGGTTCAGGGCGGAGGCCGGAAGGTAGAGGGCGGCCCCGGCGGCCAGGAATCCGGCGGAAACAAGGAGGCCCGGCGGAATTCCGCGGAGGAAACCCCGGATGCCCGACAGAGACCGGACCGCCCTTCGGGCGAGCCCCCGGAGCGCTCCGTCCGGGGCGGTCGGACGGTTCCGGATCATTCCAGCCCTCCCCGGATGCGGAGCCAGGCGGCCCGCAGGCCGGAGACCACCGGATCGTCCTCCGGGTCCACCCCCGCGCTCAGGCGCAGGGACTCGAAGTACCGGCGGAAAGCGTCCTCCAGGTCCGACAGGGCCAGATCCGTCCCGGCGGTCACCGCCGCCCGGGTCCTCCCGGAGTACACCTTCTCGAAGGCGGCGCGGTAATCCTTCATGGCCGAGCGCCCCGCGGCCCCCGGGGCATCGGACCACCCCGAGCCGGGCTGGGGGCTCCGGTCCGGGGTTCCGGACCGGGATGCTTCGTCGGGGTTCCCCGCCGACCTCGAACCGGACGGGTCCGTCCCGGGCTCCGCCTCCGGTCCGACCCGGTCCCCGCCGGCGCCGGACGGGCCGGCCGCCGATGCCCCCGGTTCCGCGGGGCCGCCCTCCTCGTCCGCGGAAGGTTCCCCCTCCCGGGGTTCGGCGGCGGTTCCTTCGCGGTCCTCACGGACCAGGCCGTGGAGATCCGCGAACTCGGCTTCCCGGAGGGCCCGCTCCGCGGGATTCTCGGCCCTGTCCGATTCCGGGCCTTCCGGTCCCTCTCCGGGGTCGAAGAGTTCGTCCTCTTCCGGCCGGGACTCCCCGGGGCGGGAGAAGCCCTCGGTCCCTTCCGCGGCCTGACCGGGGCGCGGGGGCGCGGCGGCGAAGCCCAGCGCGGGGCGGCCCGCGATCAGCAGGGAGGAGGCCTGGGCCGCGAAGACGGCCGCGGCGGCGGCGGCGTACAGGATCCTCTCCCCCCGGGAAAGCCGGGTCCGGGGGCGGGCCGCCCGGTCCGCAAGGGCGGCCAGGCCCTCCCCCCGGCTCCGCAGGAGGGGTTCCGCGGCCTCTCCCGGGGCCGCCGCCAGGGCCGATTCCAGGACGGCTTCCCGGTCCGCCGCCCGGAGCTCCAGCATGCCGGACCTCGGATCCGGGGGATAGAACAGGGCTCCGGGGAAGGTCGAAAGCAGGACTATCAGCAGGATGTTGTAGGCGGCCTCGTCCAGCAGTCCCAGGAGTCCCGCGGCGGAGGCGAGGTTCGAGGCCCCCAGGGCCAGGGCGGCCCAGAGCGCCAGGGATCGAAGCAGGGACCTCCGGGTCCAGGCTCGCGCCCGCCTCCGGAGCAGGGCGGCCGCCCGGGGGCCGATCACAGGGGTATCCTCCGTCGGGCGGCATAGGACAGCAGAGCGGCGGCGAGGACGGCTCCGGCCAGGCCGGCAGGAATTCCGATCAGGGCGGCGGTTCCGGAGAGTATCCCCAGGGCGGCCGCGAAGACCGCCGGGCTCCGCCGTCCCCGGGGACCCAGGGCGGCTTCGGCCGCGTAGGCCGCGGCACCGAAGGCCGCCCAGAGGGCCGCGGCCCCGCAGAGTTCCCGGGCCCCCGGGGCCGAGACCAGACAGAGGATGCGGATCGCGAAGGGGGCCGCGAAGGCCTGTTCCTCCCCCGGGAAGGCCCGGGGATGGGTTCCCGCCGCTCGGCGGAAGGCCCCGGCCAGGGATCGGACCAGAAGGATCAGCAAGGGCGCCGCGACCCAGGCGGGGCGGAGGACGTCCTGGGGCGGGATGAGCGCGGCCGCGGCCCCCAGGGGCAGCAACACCGCGAGGGCCGTGCCCGGAGCCTTAGTCATGGAGAGCCCAGCCCAGGGCGAAGCCCTCGAAGCGCAGGGAATAGTCCCCGTCCGGATCCCGGACGACCAGGGGGGGCTCGAGGAATTTCAGGCGGACCCCTTCGGGCAGGGCGCTCAGGGGCATATCCCGGCCGGGGGGGGTACGGGCGCCCAGAACCTCGAGGGCAGCGCCCCGGGCCGTTGCTCCGGCTTCGAAGGTCCGGAACGTGACGACGGTGAAGCCCGGGCCTTCCCCGGTTTCCACCGTCGCGGTCAGATCGTAGGGGCCCCGGTGGTCGGGCAGGGGGAATCGGAACAGGACGGCCCCCGGGAGCCCCGAGACTCCGGCGGCCAGGATCCCCGCCCCGGCAAAGGCAAGGAGAAGGGGCCTGTACCACCTTCCGAGGCGCTCCGAGAGGAACGCCAGGGCCAGGGCGGCAGCCGCGCAGGCGGCGAGGATACCCGCGGCCCGGGGATCGGCCGGACGGACGAAGAGGCGCGCCGCGGCTGACCCCGCGTCCCCGGGTTCCCGGGCCCTCAGCCGGACGATGCCGGACAGCCTGCCGGGAGCCCAGGACCGGAAGGGCACGGCCAGGGAGCGCAACAGGTCCCTCCCGGCTTCTTCGTCGGCCCCGCCCGCCGGCAGGGGGAGTTCCCGTTCGTGCCCGTGACCCGCCACGAACAGGGTGCGCACGGTTTCGTCCGGGATGATCCGGAATTCCAGGGAAGCGGTCCACCCGGACAGCTCGGCCCGGAACAGCGGGACCTCCCGGCCGTCGAAGCGGCGCCCCCGAAGCTCCACCGTCCCGGAGAAACCCTCGGGAGACAGAAGGTTACCCGGGCAGACTCCGAAGGGCCGGTAGCCATCCTCGTCCAGCCGTATCTCGGGCTGGGCCGCGAGAAGGGCCGGGCACAGCAGGAACCGGAGGGCCAGGAGAAAGAGGGGCGAGTCGGCCCGAACCCGCC